>JAIUYB010000182.1 GCA_020216625.1 Desulfarculus sp. | reverse complement strand
GCAATCTCAACCTGGCCAACCGTCCCGGTGGCGTGGAGTCCCCGGGCGTGGGGACCGGCGGCCCCGGGCAGCCGGGGCGCAAGGTCGTGATGCCCGCCCCGGCCCCGGGCGGGCTGGATCCGCGCCTGGCCGAGGAAAACCGCCTGTTCAGCTATTTCGCCCCTGGCAGCCCCGAGGCCAAGCGCATCGACATCCTGCGCTCCCAGCTTCTGTTCCCCTTCCACGGTGAGCCGCCGCGCGCCATCATGATCGCCAGCGCCGCCCCTCAGGAAGGCCGCAGCCTCTTGACCACCAACCTGGCCATCTCCTTCGCCCGCGGACTGCAGCAGTTCGTGATGATCCTGGACTGCCACCTGACCGACCCGGCCATCCATCACCTCCTGCAGGTGCCCCGCCACCCCGGCCTGACCGACTTCCTGGAGCGCGGGGCCTCGGTGCCCAGCATCATCCACCGCACTCCGGTGGAGAAGCTGACCGTGATCCCGGCCGGCAACCCCTCCCAGCGCCCGGCCGAGATTCTTTCCACCGACAAGATGGCCGGCCTGGTGACCGAACTGCGGGCCCGCTATCGCGACCGCTTCATCTTGCTGGACACTCCGCCCATCCAGGCCTTCGACGATCCCCAGGTCCTGGCCCGGCTGGTGGAGGCCATCGTCTTCGTGGTGCTCACCGGCGAAACCGACCGCGAGCTGGTGCTGCGTAGTCTGCGCGCCCTGCCGGAAGAAAAAATCATCGGCATAGTGCTCAACGACGCCGATAACGCGGTGGTGGACGCCACCGCCGTGGGCGGCGGCGCGGAAATGGAGGGCTAGACCAAATGCAGGTGCCTTCCAGCCGGCCGTCCCCCTACCAGATTGGGTTCATCGTGGGCGAGTTCGTCCTGATGGGCGTGGGGACACTGTTGGCGGTCTACCTGCGCACCGGCGATCCCGAGGAGATCTTCACCTGGCGCTATTCCTGGCACCGCATCGTCTTGGTGCCCCTGGTGCTGGAAGTGGCCTTCTACTATTCCGACCTGCACAATTTCCGCATGGCCCGGCCCTTCCTCTGGACCGTGGCCCGGGTGGTGCAGGCCCTGGCCCTGGGCGCCCTGGGGCTATCCATGATCTACTACCTTTATCCGCGCCTGTTTCTGGGCCGCGGCGTGCTCATCCTCTCCTTTGGCCTGATCCTGGGCCTGGTGTTGATCTGGCGGGGTCTTTACCGCTGGGCCTTGAGCCAGAAGCTCTTCGCCACCCGCCTCATGCTGGTGGGCTCCGGCTCGCTGGCCGACGCCATCCTGGAGGAGGTCGTCAGCCGGTCCGACAACATCTACAACGTGGTCTGCATCCTGGACATGGAAGCCGACCCCGGCCACGAGCGAAGCGACGAGGACAGCCGCGACGGCCAACCCAACCTGCTGCGGGCCTGGTCCCGGCTGCTGAAGGCCGACCTGCGGCGCGACCCCAGCGAGTTGACCGGTCTGGTGCGCCATCATCACGTGCAGTTGGTGGTGGTGGCCATGGACGAGAAACGCCAGCGCATGCCCCTGGAGGAGCTCCTGCGCTGCCGGATGCTGGGCCTGCCCATCCTGCGCGGCGAGGATTTCATGGAGAACATCGCCGGCCGCATCCTGGCCGACCGCATCAGCCCTAGTTGGCTGATCTTCTCCCCCGGCTTCCAGACCGGGGCCTGGCGCCAGCTCTCCAAGCGGGCCACCGACGTGGCATGCAGCCTGGTGGGTTTGCTCCTCTCCCTTCCCCTGATCGCCCTGACGGCGGTCCTGGTGCGCCTTTCCGGCCGGGGCCCGGTGATCTTCCGCCAAGAGCGGGTGGGCCAGAACAACCGCGTCTTCACCATGTACAAGTTCCGCACCATGGTGCACAACGCCGAGGCCGAGTCCGGCCCGGTCTGGGCGGTGGAGAACGACCAGCGGGTCACCGGCCTGGGCCGGGTGCTGCGCAAGCTTCGTCTGGACGAACTGCCCCAGATGTACAACGTGCTCAAGGGCGACATGAGCTTCGTGGGCCCGCGCCCGGAACGCCCGCATTTCGTGGAGCGGCTCAACCAGCGCCTGCCCTATTACAATGAGCGTCACAACGTCAAGCCCGGGATCACCGGCTGGGCCCAGATCTGCTTCCCCTACGGCAGCTCCGAGGCCGCCGCCCTGGAAAAGCTCAACTACGATCTGTATTACATCAAATACTCCAGCCTGAGCATGGATCTGATGATCCTGCTCCAGACCGTCAAGATCATGCTCTTCGGGGGGGGTGGACGATGACCGCGGCGGCGTCGACGTTGGGCGAGGCGCGCCAGGGCCGTGGCGCCCTGGAGTGGGCCGGCCTGTTGGCGGCGGCCGGCTTGCTGGTCTGGATCTATCTGCCGGTGGTCGCCTCCATGGTCCAAAACTGGTGGCGCGACCCCAATTACTCACATGGCTTTTTGGTCCCCCTGGTTTCGGGCTACCTGATCTGGCGCCAACGCCAAATCTTGGCCCGCCTGGTCGCCGGTCCCAACCCCTGGGGCCTGGTGGTGATAGCCTTGGGGCTCTTGGTCTGGCTGGTGGGACAGCAGGCCCACGAGTTTTTCCTGCGCCGGGTCAGCCTGATTCCGGTGCTCTGGGGCCTGTGCCTGCTGCGCTGGGGCTGGCCGGTGGCCCGGCGCACCGCCTTCGCCTTCCTCTACCTACTCCTGATGGTCCCGCTGCCCTACATGGTCTATGACGCGGCGGCCTTCCCCTTGCGCCTGGTGGCGGCCCGCCTGGCCGGCGAGGGCATCCGCCTGTTCGGGGTTCCGGTGCTGGTGGAGGGCAACGTGCTGCACCTGCCCAGCGTGATCCTGGACGTGGTGGATGCCTGCTCCGGCATCCGCAGCCTGATCTCGCTGTTGGCCGCCGGGGTGATCCTGGCCTATCTGATGCTGCCCAACCGATGGCTCAAACTGGTGGTGGTGGTTCTGGTGCCGCCGGTGGCGGTGGCCACCAACGCCGCCCGGGTGATGATCGCCGGGTTGCTGGCCGAGTCTTTTGGGGTGGACACCCTGGAGGGCACCATGCACGACACCGTGGGCTGGCTGGTCTTCATGGTGGCCTTTCTGGTGCTGGCCGGCCTGACCGCGCTCTTGCGGCGCCTGAGCGATCCCCGGGAGGCCCGCCATGCCGGCTAGGGGGCGTACCGGCCTCTGGCTGCTCATGGCGGCCGGCCTGATGCTGCTGGCCCTGGTCCTGGCCCATTTGGGCAGCCAGGTGCGGCCCCGCCAGCTCGTGGCCCCCCTGGCGGACCTGCCGGTGGCCCTGGGCCCCTGGCGCGGGGTGGGGCCGGATGTGGCCCTGGACCAGGCCACCTTGGACCTGCTCAAACCCCAAGATTACCTCCTGCGCAACTACATCGACGCCCAAGGCCAGGTTTGCGCCCTGTTCGCCGCCTATTTCGGCCTGCAGGTGGAAGGCGCCATCATCCACTCGCCTCGTCATTGCCTGCCGGGCGCGGGGTGGCGGATCATGAGCCGCGATCTGGTGGAGGTTCCCTCCCCCCAGGGGCCGCGTCCGGTGAATCATCTGGTCATCGGCCAGGCCCTGGACCGCATGAGCGTGCTCTATTGGTACCAGGGCCGGGGGCGGGTGGAGGCCAACGAATACCTGGACCGCCTGTTCCTGGTGTTGGACGGCCTGCGGCGACAACGCACCGACGGAGCCCTGGTGCGCCTGACCAGCCCGCTTGCTTCCGGGGACGCGCGGGTTCTGGCCGCCCAGCTCCAGATGGCCGAGGCCCTGATCCCGGCCCTGGAGCGCCTGCTGCCCGGCGTGGAACGCTGAGCGCCGCCATGGGCTACTTTCTCACCCTGCTCTACGTGGCCATGATCTTCCTGCGACCGCAGGAGTTCATCGAGGACATCCGGGGTTGGCCCATCATCGACGTGCTGGCCGCGTTATCGGTGGCCGCGGTGTTTTTGGAGGGCTCCTTCCAAGCCGACAAGTTCCGGCGCTCGGTGCTCAACAAGTTGGTGCTGGTCTTCTGGGCAACCTTGATCATGTCCCAGATCGCCAACCTCTGGTTCGGCGGGGCCATCAACACCATCCAGATTTTCGGCAAGGTGATCGTCGTCTATTTCCTGATCGTGCTGACGGTGGACACCTGGCCCAAGGTCCGCCTTTTCACCTGGATGCTGGTCTGGATGGCCCTGTTCCTGGCCGGCAACAGCGTCTACATGTACTATACCGGCGCCGGTCTGGTGGGCGGCGAGGCCTTGATGCGCAACGACATCTCCGGCGAGACGGCGGTCTTGCAGGCCCGTGGCATTGGCATCTTCGCCGACCCCAACGACATGGCCCTGAACATGGTGCCCATGGTGGCCTTCCTGCTGCCCACCTTCCATCGCCACTTCCTCTCCCGCTCCTGGCTGCCGGGCGTGATCCTTCTGGTGCCCCTGGTGGCTGGCATCGCCTACACCCGCTCCCGGGGAGGCATCCTGGGCCTGGCCGCCGTCTCCTGGTTCTATCTGCAAAAACGCGTGGGCACCCTGGCCGGAGTCTTCGGCCTGCTCTTGGTGCTGTCCTTCCTGATGGCCATTCCCCGCATGGGAGAAATCTCCACCCAGGAGACCTCCGCCCGCTCCCGCCTGGATCATTGGTCCTACGGCCTGAATCTTTTCAAGGCCAACCCCAAGTACGAGGTGGGCATGGGTCGCATCACCGAGACAGATCATCACACCGCCCACAACTCCTTCATCCTGGTCATCGCCGAGGCCGGTTTCGTGGGGGGATTGGCGTGGGTGGCCCTGTTTTGGGCCGCCATGCGCGACATCAACGCCCTGCGCCAGGCCGACCGCGCCCCGCCCAAACTGGAGAGCGCCCTGGACGCCATCCAGGGAGCCCTGATGGGTTGGCTGGTCTGCGCCTTTTTCCTCAGCCAGACCTACAAGTTTCTGAGCTTCCTTCTTTTGGGGCTGCTGGTGGCGGTGATGAACGCCATGGCCCGGGAGGGGATCAGCGTGCCCTCCGGCTGGCGGGGGCGGGACACCATCTTCACCGGGGCCATCACCGCGGGCGGGATCGTTTTCATGCACCTGGCGTTGAGGGTGCTATGGCATCTGTGAGCCAGACGCCTTTGGCGGGCGGGGAGTCGCTGGCATGAGCCTCTACGCCCAACTTTGGTCGGGTCTTGTGCAGCCGGCCTATGAACGCCTGCGGGGACGCATCACCCCCCGCCTGGAGCACGAACTGGACGCCAGCCAGTGGTGGACTCCAGACCGACTGGCCGACTGGCAGTGGCGCGAGCTGGCGCGGCTTTTGAACCACGCCCGCGCCCGGACGCCCTTTTACCGCGACTGGTTCGCCGCCAGCGGACTGACGGTGGAGGATATCGTCCGCGCCCGGGACCTCTCGCCCCTGCCGGTGATCACCCGCTCCCAGCTCATGGCCACCCCGGAACGTTTCCGGGCCGATCCCCCGCCGTTCGGCTCCTATGCCAAGGCCACCGGAGGCTCCAGCGGCCAGCCCCTGCGTTTCCGGCTGGACCCCCGCTCCGACCAATGGCGCCTGGCCATCAGCCGGCGGGGCTACCTCTGGGCCGGTTGCCGGCCGGGAATGCGCCAGGTCCATCTCTGGAGCGGCGATCTGACCGCCCCGGGTCGCCTGGCGTCTCTCAAGCGCGGGGTCCACCGCGCCCTGCAAGGCCAGGTCTACCTAGACTGCTATCATCTAGGTCCGGACGAATTGGATCGCG
>JAIUYB010000181.1 GCA_020216625.1 Desulfarculus sp. | reverse complement strand
CACATCCGCCAGATTCTGGGCCAGGTGGGCGGCAACCGGGGCCAGGCGGCCAGGGTCCTGGGCATGACCCGCACCACCCTCTGGCGCAAACTGAAAAAGTACGGTCTGGACGATTGAAGGCGGGCCTGCCCGCTCCCCAGGCCAAATTGAAACAGGCCGCTGTTTCAAAAATAAACCAAGCTCGACTTCCAAAACCCGTCTATCCACCCCATAAATCGGCTTGTCGGCTTGTGCTGTTTCAATATTGAACATCCCCTCAAGGCCTCCCCGCCTGGCAATCGAGATAAATTGTTAATTATAATGATAAATGTGCGATGGCACGCGAGTTGCCATTCTCTTCTGCGCGGAGACCAAACCTGCAGGAGGGAACATGTCCTGGTACGTCTATCTGCCAATCGCGCACCAAAGCGTATTTCTGCCCCTGGTCCTGGGCTTGGGGTTCGTGGTGGGGCTGCTCTCCGGCCTTTTTGGGGTGGGGGGCGGATTTCTGATGACCCCGCTATTGATCATGATCGGCATCCCCCCTACCGTGGCCGCCGCCTCGGACTCTAACCAGATCGTGGCGGCCTCGGCCTCGGGCACCTATGCCCACTCCCGCCTGGGCAACGTGGACTTCAAGATGGGCCTCTATCTGCTGGCCGGCGGCATCATCGGCGGCACCGGCGGGGTGCAGTTGATCAAGCTGCTGCGCCAGGCCGGCGACGCCGACTTCGTCATTCAAATCACCTACGTGATCATGCTGGGGGTGGTGGGCGGCTACATGCTGGTGGAGAGCCTGCAAAGCCTGCGCGCCGCCAAATCCCCGGCCGGACGCGCTCCGGCCCCGGCCGCGGTCCCGGCCAAGGACTCGGCCTACAACCGCTTTTTGTCCAGCCTGCCTTTCCAGAGCAACTTCCACAAATCGGGCATTGTCCTCTCGCCGGTGGTGCCGCTGTTTCTGGGGGCGCTGGTGGGCGTGCTGGCGGCGATCATGGGGGTGGGCGGCGGTTTCATCATGGTCCCGGTGATGGTCTACCTGCTGCGCATGCCCATGCACGTGGTGGTGGGCACCAGTCTTTTTCAAGTGCTGTTCACCTGCGTGGACGTGACCATCATGCAGGCCTGGTCCAACCACACCGTGGACTTCCTCCTGGCCCTGATCCTGCTCCTGGGCTCCACCATCGGGGCCCAGGTGGGGGCCAAGCTCTCCAGCAAGCTCAAGGCCGAGCAACTCAAGGTGCTCCTGGCCTGTGTGGTGGTGCTGGTGATGGTCAAGATGCTGGTGGGCCTGCTTCTGACTCCGGACTCGCTGCTTTCCGTCCATGGGGGGCATTAAGATGAAACGGCAGATGATGCTTCCGATTCTGGCCGGGTGCCTGCTGGTCTTGGCCTGGTCCCTGGTCACGGCCGCCCAGGCCGCTCCGGAGGCGACCCCGAGCCCCGCGGGCATCAGCCTCGATCCGCCAGCCCTGGTCATCGACACCTTTTACGCTGGTCGCAGCGTGAGCCTCAAGGGCGAGGTCGCCGACGGTGAGCGGGTGATCCTGGAGGTCTTGGGGCCTCGCGAAGACGCCACCTTTGACGTCAAAGGGCGGGTGGGGCCGTTCTGGCTCAATCGCGGGTTGGTCAAGGTGGAGAACGCGCCCTCGCTCTACATGCTGCTATTGCCCGCCGACGCCCCGGACGCGGCCCGCTTGGAGAGCCTGGGGCTGGGCATGGGCCAGCTCAAGACCGAGGCCAGGGTGGCGGCCACTGGCCACAACGCCGACCAGCTCTTCGCCCAGTTCCTGGAATTCAAGCAAGGCGCCGGGCTTTATCTACAGCGCGCCGGGGCCGTCGCCTACGCCCCGGCCGGACCAGGCCGTCGCGCCTTCAGCGCCAGCCTGGACTTCCCCTCGGCCCTGGCCGCCGGTGAGTACCAGGTGATCGCCACCGTGCTGCGGGAAGGAGCCGCGCCGCAACGCCTGGAAAAATCCTACCTGGTGGAGGACGGGCATTTCCTGGGCTTGATCAAGGGCCTGGCGTTCAGCCATTCGCTTCTTTTCGGGGTGTTGTGCGTGGTCATCGCCCTAATGGCCGGCGGGGTGATGGGTTTGGTCTTCAAGGGAGGCAAGGGAGGCCACTGATGGCCCCGGTCAAGGGTGGAACGCGGGGATTTCTGCGCTGGCTCCTGCCCTGGGGCAAGGGGGACGAGATCCCCTTCAGCGAGATTTTCGGCCGCTTCCAAAGCATCCTGCAGAAGAACACCACCGCCATGGAGATCATCGCCGACATGGGGTCCAAACTGGGCGGCGAATTCATCTTCGACAAGAAATACCTGACCGACAGCGTGCGGCAGGTTGGCGAGGCGGTGCGCGCCGGCGCCTATGACCTTAATTTCATCACCGGCAACAAGCACCTGGAGGTCTACGACGTCCTGGAGAATCTGAGCATGGAGCTGGAGATGGAGCTGGCCGGCAAGATCGTGGTGCGCGAGCGCCACCACATCTATCGGCTGGATCAAATCGCCGAGAACCTTGACGACGTGGTGGGCCTGAAGGCTTACAACCTCTCGCGTCTGGCCCGCATGCCCCAGGTCAACGTGCCCCCTGGCTTCGTGGTGGGCATCGCCGGGTTTCGGGCCTACCTGGCCTACAACAACCTGTTCGAGAAGATCGCGGGCCTGCTCCAGGAGTGCGCCGTGGGCCATCGCGGCCAGGAGTCGGCCTCCCAGGCCATCCGCCTGGCCATTCTGGGCGGGGACATCCCGCCCGACCTGCGCCGGGAGATACTCTCGGCCGCCGAGGCGGTCTGCGGCGGCGCGCCGGAGCGCTCATATTTTTCGGTGCGCTCCAGCGCGCTAGGCGAGGACGGCGATCTGAGCTTCGCCGGCATCCACGACACCGTCCTGAACGTGCCTTTCCGGGAGTTGTTGTCGAACTACAAGAAGGTCCTGGCCAGTCTTTACAGCCCGGCCAGCCTGGCCTACCGCCTGGGCAAGCGCTTGTTGCCCATGGAGATGGCCATGCCGGTGCTCTACCAGGTGATGGTCGACAGCCGGGTGGCCGGGGTCGTCTACACCCTGGATCCGGTGGACCCCCTGCGCCAGGAGTGCTTGATCAGTGCTTCCTGGGGCCTGGGGAGCACCGTGGTGGAGGGCGCGGAGGCAGTGGATACCTACCGGGTCGCGCGTCAGGCCCCCCATGTCCTCCTGGAGCGGCGCATCGGCCACAAGGCCAGCATGCTGGCCCCCATGGCGGTTGGTCCACTCCAGGAGGTGGCCGACGCGCGGCGGGACCAACCCTGCCTGGGCGAGGCCGAGGTCGGGGAGCTGACCGCCCTGGCCCTGAGTCTGGAGCGCTTCTTCAAGCGACCCCTGGACATCGAATGGAGCCTGGACCAAGAGGGGCGATTGTGGGTTTTGCAGGCCCGCTCCCTGGGCGCCCAGAAAAGCGGCCGGGCGCGCAGCCGGGAGCTGAAGGGCCGGCTGGCCGACCACGCCGTGTTGCTCAAGGACCAGGGTGTGATCGCCTATCGCGGCATCGGGGCCGGCCCGGTCTGCCTGGTGGACGAGGGCGACGACCTGAGCCAGGTGCCCGTTGGGGCGGTGTTGGTTGCTCATTACAGTTCGCCCTGGCTGGCCAAGGCCATCCCCCGGGCCAGCGCGGTGCTAACCGACGTGGGCAGCACCACCGGCCACATGGCCACCGTGGCCCGCGAGTTCCGGGTGCCGGCCATCGTGGACACCGGCTCGGCCACCAAGGCCCTGCGGCCCGGCCAGGAGGTCACGGTGGACGCCGAGCGCAACGTGGTCTACCTGGGCCGCATCGAGGAGCTTTTGCACCACCAGCTCCTGGAAGCCGCCTCCTTCGAGACCACCTACGAGTTCCAACTGCTGCGCCGGCTTCTGCGCAAGATCAGCCCCCTGACCTTGACCGACCCCGAGTCGCCGGAGTTCAGCGCCCGTCGCTGCCAGACCCTGCACGACGTGATCCGTTTCGTGCACGAGAAGGCGGTGCAGGCCCTGGTGGAGGTGGGCAAGTCCCCCTGGAACATTCAGCGCCGGGGAGGCAAGCGCCTGAAGTCCAGCCTGCCCCTGGACCTGGTGATCATCGACGTGGGCGGTGGGCTGGAGCCAGAAGCCCTGCCCAAACATCAGATCACTCCAGACCAGATCGCATCGATGCCCATGCTGGCCCTGTGGGAGGGATTGAACTCCCCCGACGCCTGGAGCACCGAGCCCGTTCCGGTGGATTTCAAGGGCCTGATGGCCAGCCTGACCCGCACCCGGCCGGCCCAGCTGGACGGCGCGGACACGGGCCTGAACCTGGCGGTGGTGGGCTCCAACTACCTAAACCTCAGCCTGAGGGTGGGCTACCACTTCACGGTGGTGGACGCCTATCTGGGGCCCATGCCCAACTACAACTACGTCTACTTCCGGTTCATGGGCGGGGTGACGGACATCTCCCGGCGTTCGCGGCGGGCGGCTTTGCTTGCGACGATTTTGGAGGAAAGCTCCTTCAAGGTTGAAATGAATGGCGACCTGGTGGTGGCGCGAATCAAAAAAATGAGCCAGGAGCGCACCCGGGAGCTGTTGGTGCTCCTGGGCCGCCTGATCGGCTTCGCTCGGCAACTGGACGTGCTGATGAAGGACGACGCCGCCATCGAGGTCTATTTCAGCCAGTTCATGGCGCAACCAAAGGAGAGACAGGGAGAAAACTTGGGTCATGGAGAATGAGATGGGAAACAATCTGTCGATTTGCCTGCTGGACGACGAGCCCATCGTGGGCGACCGTCTGCGGCCCGAATTGGAGAACGACGGCTACGAGGTGGAGGTCTTCACCGACAGCGCCAGCGCCATGAGGCGGGTGGGCGAGCGCTGTTTCGACATCGTCATCACCGACCTGAAGATGGAGGGCGCCGACGGGATGGCCTTCCTGGAGCTAGTCACCGAACGCTGTCCCGCCAGCCAGGTTTTGGTGATCACCGGCTACGCCACCATCGAAACCGCCCGGGAGGCCTTCGTCAAGGGCGCCTATGACTTCATCGCCAAGCCTTTCCGCATCAGTGAGATCCGGGAGGCGGTCCGGAAGGCCCGCGCCAAGCTGGGCAAGAAGACCGTGCAGTAGGCATCGCATTGGAGAAACGAGCATGTTGTCGTCATTGGTTGCCGTGGACCGTGATTTGGAATCCAGCTTCGCCCTGCGCGCGGCCTGCCGCCTGGGTGGGGAGGTCAGGCCCATCCATGTGGTGGAAAGTCCGGAGCGCGAGCTTTCCTTTGGCATCGGATGGGCCCGCAAATCCTGGGAGCAGGAGGCCATGGAGCAGGCCCGGCTGACGGTCAACGAACTGATCGAGGCCGAGCGCTATCAGTGCCCGGCCATCCAGGATCCGATTCTGGCGATCGGCGACCCGGTGCACGTGATCGCCGAGGCCATGCGCGGCCGTAAGCTGGAT
Source organism: Desulfarculus sp. (assembly GCA_020216625.1). Taxonomy (GTDB): domain Bacteria; phylum Desulfobacterota; class Desulfarculia; order Desulfarculales; family Desulfarculaceae; genus JACRDC01. Next base: position 314 of record JAIUYB010000181.1, on the reverse strand, counting down.
TTGCTGGTGCTGGGGGCGCCTTACCGGGGCATGCAGGCCCACGACCTGGCCAAGCGCTTCAGCCAGCACGCGGAAAAGGCCCACCTGGAAATACCGGCCCTGTTGGTGCGCGGCTTGGGCCCCATCCGGCGGGTCATCGCCCTGACCGACGGCGGCAAGTGGGCCGAGGACGCCCTGGGGCTCCTGGCCCGCTCCCAGCCGGCCGAGGGCCGGGAGATCTCGTTGATCGGAGTGACGCCGGGCGAGCGGCCCGATGGTGAGAAAGAAGCCCGTGACCTTAACCGGGGCGTGGCCATTTTTGCGGAGAAGGGCAT
>JAIUYB010000180.1 GCA_020216625.1 Desulfarculus sp. | reverse complement strand
CAGGACCCACCCTTGCCCCTCTCGCCGCCGGGAAAAACCCGCAATTATCTCCCCAGCGAAACAACCCGCCGGCCGGAGCCCCGATCGCCCCGGATGCACAGCGGGTCAAACTTGTGTATGGCAAAGTGGCCGGGTTGTCAAGGGCGTCGTTTCCAAAATATGAAAAATACCTACATTGAATACGGCATTTAGTAGCATTTTCCTAGATGTCGCCCAGGCCGCCCCGCTGGGGGCCGGGTCCAGGGGGGCGCCTGCTCCCGGATCCAGGCCAGCTAGAAGATCCAGCGGAACTGCACCCCGGCCAGCCACTCGTCGCCATAGGCCCGGCCGCTGCGGATGTCGTCGCCATAGTCGTAGAGCCCCAGCTCGGGATGGACGGTGAAGTTGGGGGTGAGCTGGTAGGGGAAGGCGATGAAGACGGCCCGCCGGGTGTAGGAATCCTGGGGGTAATGGGCGCTGTCCTTCCAGGCGTCGTTGGTCAGCCGCTCCAGGCCCAGACCGGCGGTGGCCTCCCACCGGGCGGTCAGCTTCCACTCCACGGCCAGGAAGCCGCCCACCTGGCGGGTGTCGGAGATGGAGCCGTCGGGCCGCAGGAAGATCGCGGAGCGGGGCAGGCCGCGCAGGCCGGAGAGGACGTTGCCCGACCACTCGTAGTCGTTGTTTTGGGCCCAATGGAGCTCGCCCTTCAGGGTCAGGGGGCCGTGGGCGAACTTGAAGGGCAGGATGGCGGCCCAACTGGCGAAGGCGTCGTCGCCCCCCGGGGGGTTTTCCAGGCGGTGCTGGGCCCAGCCCACCCCCGGTCCCAGCCACAGCCCGCCCAGGGTGAAGCTAAAGGCCAGGTCCAGGCGGGGCAGGTGGTCGTAGAGGTCCACCGTGGCGGGCAGGGCCTGGGAGCCGGTGGTCACCCCGCCACTCTGCTGGGGGGTCAGCTCGGCCAGGGGCTGGACCAGGGCCAGGGAGACGGCCCAGGCCTGGCGGTGGTATTCCAGACGCGCCTGGGGATGGCGGCCGGAGTAGAGCAAGCCCCATTCGCAGAGATAGACCTTGCCGGCCTGGCTGGTGCCCAGTGCCTGCTTGGGCGCGTGGGTGAGCCCGCCCAGCCAGCCCTCGTCCTGGCCGGCCAACAGCCGGAAATGGCCGGAACGCCACCACCCGTAGGCATAGCGCAGGGTGGTTGCCTCGGCGTTGCCCAGCTTGGAGTTGAGCCCCAGTTCCACCATGCCTCCGGCCACTTGGTCCGGGCTGGTGAAGGTGGCCCGCAGGTAGGAGTTGGAGGCCAGGTTGGCGTAGGCGCTGGTCACCGCCTGGCGCTGGTTGGCGGTCTGTTCCGCGTCCAGGTGATGATAACCCAGGTCCACGAGCAGGCGGGCGCCGAGGCTGACCAGGGGGGCCGGGGCCTGGCCCGAGGCCATGGCCGGGGGGGCCGCGAACAGGAGCCAAGGCAGGATGGCCAGTGTCAGCCAGAACTTGTCGGACGGCATGGCGCGCCTCTCCGGGCAGACCGGTCATCGTGGGGGGGGATGGATGGCGAACGCTGGAAGAAGGAATTTACTGCTTTTCTACTATTAGCACGCCAGCCCGGCCCCGGGCAAGCGCTGGGTCTGGGCCGCGCCCCCAATAGATGCGGGCCGGAGGAGAGCCTCCGGCCCGCGCGGGGTGCTTTCAGGACGGTATCAGGCGACTAGAAGACGAAACGGAACTGGAGGCCAGCCATCCACTCGTTGCCGTTGTCGTTGCCGTTGCTGAGGGCGTCGCCGTAGTTGAAGTAGTTGAACTCGGGATGGATCGAGAAGTTCTTGGTGATGGTGTAGGGGAAGGCCACGAACATGCCCTGACGGGTGTAGTCGTCGTTCTTGTAGCCAGCGTCCTTCTTCCACGCGTCGTTGTTCAGCTTCTCGATGCCGTAGCCCGCGGTGACCTCCAGGTCGGTGGTCAGCTTGTACTCCAGGGCCAGGAAGCCACCCACGTTGCGGGTGTCCTCGATGGCGCCGTCAGCCTTGCGGTAGGCCACCGAGCGGGGCAGGTTCTTCAGGCCGCCGTTGATGCCGTTCCAGTCGTACTCGTTGTTCTGGCCCCAGTGGACCTCGGCCTTGGCGGTGAACGGGCCCATGGTGAACTTCACGGGCAGGATGGCGATCCACGAAGTGATGGTGTCATCCTTCATGGTGTTGGCGCCCTTCTCGATCTTGAACTGGGAGATACCGAAGCCCGGGCCCACCCACAGACCGCCGAAGGTGAACTGGGCGGCCAGGTCCAGGCGAGGCAGGTTGGCGTAGATGTCGACGGTGCCGGGCAGGGCGGTGGAGCCCGGGGCCAGGCCGCCGGACTGCTGCGGGGTCAGCTCGCCCAGGGGCTGCACCAGGGCCACGGAGAAGCCCAGGTTATCCTTCTCCCACTCGAACCGCACCATGGGGTGGCGGCCGGTGTAGATGTAGCCCCAGTTGGACAGCAGCAGCTTGGCGGACTGGGTCAGACCGAAATACTGCTTGGGGGCGTGCTTCAGGGTGCCGATCCAGCCGTCGAGGTGGCCGGCGACCAGCTTGCAGCTGCCAACCTTCCACCAGCCGTAGGCGTAGCGAAGGCTGACGGTCTCGGTGTTGCCCAGCTTGGAGCCCAGGCCCAGCTCGATGAAGCCACCGGTGGACTTGTCGGCGCTGGTGAACTTGGCGTTCAGGTAGGAGTGGCCGGCCACGTTGACGAACGCGGTGGTCACGTCCTCTTTGCCGTTGCTGGTCAGCTCCTTGGACTGTTTCTGATAGCCGAAGTCGGTCAGGATGCGGCCGCCGACCACGACGTTGGTGCCGGGGGCGTCGGCGGCCAGGACAGGCATCGCCAGGCCCAGCACCGCCACCACCGCCAAAACGGTGAACAGCTTCTTCATTGGTTCCCTCACTCCTTTTCTAGCAGGTACCAGCTTCGCGGCGCTGACGTTCCCCAAGGAACGCGCGCCGGCTTCCCTCGCCCGGCCACGGGCGCACCCCGAGCCCGCAACCAAGCTTTGGCCAGGGGGCGCCAACCCCTCTGGCCACTCCCCAGGCCGGCCAAACCCTGAAAGCCGTCCTGGTTCGTTTGTGAAACTAGCATCCTAGCCCTTGTCACGTCAACATAATTTTAGGGTGACATTTTTGTTGTGTCGTCTAATTAACCGCAACTCGTGGATGAATATCGATCATCATGTTTAATTCACGTCAAATGACGTTATATGCTTTGATAGCAATTAAAATAGCGGCCTCAACTAGTTTAGTAAATTTTATCCATTTATTTAAAAGTGTTTTCGATCATGTTTGCATTTTAATCATCATATATATAAGCATCGCGCCCGCCCCGTTCGAAATACCGTTCCGTTCCAGCGCGAAACGTGGGTCGACCGTGGCGTCACCCAGGGCCGGGGCGAACCATGATCCCGGACCCGAGCCAGCGGCCACCGCGCGGGGCCGGAAGGTATGCGCCGCCGGGGGCGCGGTCACGGGGCGGTTTGAGAGGGGGTGATGGGAGCCGGGGGCGGGTTTTCGCGCCACGCCAGGGCGGGGGGAGAGAGATTAGCCCGCGACCAGGGGGCGCAAACGGCGGGGCGGGCCGCCTCCCTGTGGGAGGCGGCCCGCCCCGGACTTTGTGGCGCCCGCGGGGGCTAGTAGACGCCCAGCAGGTTCAGGGCCAGGATGGTCAGGCCCACCACCGCGATGCGCTTGACCCACAGGGGGCTGACCCGCTTGGCGATCTGAGGAGCGATATAGCCGCCCAGGATCGCGGCCGGGAACATGACCACAAACAGCAGCAGGTCGAAGTTGCCGAACTGGTAGTGGCGCATGGTGCCCATCAGGGTGTTGAAGAAGATGGCCAGCAGCGAGCTGCCCACCACCACGAACATGGGCAGGCGCAGGCCCACCGTCATCAGCGGCACCATGAAGGGTCCGCCGCCGAAGCCGAACATGGAGGAAACTATGGCGATCAAAAACGCGCCCAGGCAACCCAGGACGATGTTCACCTTGAACTCTTGACCCATGAATTGAACGATCATGGTCTTAACTCCTCGTATTCTGATGGTTGGAGCCGCGTTGGCTCGACAAACCCCGGGTTAGCACTTGGGCGCTTCGCCCTTGCGGGCCTTGGCCGCCTGCTCCGCCATGAGCTTGCATTGCTTGAGCACCTCCTGCTCCTTCTTGTTCTTGGCCAGGTAGCCCGGCGTGGTCTGCCAGAGCATCAAGGCCGCCAGGACAAGCAGGATCCACCCGAAAACGAACTTGAACTGATCCAGGGTTATCAACTCGGTGAGCTTGGGGCCGATGAAACCACCCACCAACATGGCCAGGCCCATGGTCACCCCCAGCTTCCAGTTGATGAACTTGATCTTGGAATAGTTATAGATTCCGCTACCCTGGGAGAAGAGCACGGTGGGCATCACGGTGCCGGCCACGATGGTGTGCGGCAGCGGCCAGATGGAGACCAGCAGCGGGTTGAGGATGAAGCCGCCGCCGGCGCCCATCAGCACGCCAAAGGTGCCGATGGCCAGGGAGAGCAGGAAGGGCCAGAAAAGGTTGATGCTGGTGCCGGCGTTGCTCATGTAGACGGTGGGGAACGTGATGGCGTTGTCCAGCTTGACCGGCTGGCTGCGGGTGGCCTGGTCCACCACCGCCGCCACGAAATAGTCGCCGGGGGCCGAACCTTCGGGAATCTTGATCACGGCCTTGAACGATCCGTCGGGGGCGCTCTCCACCCCGGCCGCGAAGATATTGCCCGGGCTGCGGAAACGGGCCTTGACCAGTTGCATGGCCCGACGGCGGTTCTCCTTGTCGTCCAGCTTGGGCAGCAGATCGCCGCGGCTGCCGATGACGCTGGCCAGGAACGAGGCCTGGTAGGCCTCGATGGCGGCCTGGGCCGGCTGTTGGAAGGCGGCCTCGGCCCCCAGCTTCTTCAGCGCCTCGCCCAGGGCCCACTGCTTGCCCTGGCCCTTGACCTCGTTCAGGGCGGCCTGGCGGTCCTTGGGCAGGACGATCCGGTAGAAGGACGGCATTTCATACGTCAAGTAGAGCTTATAGGGGATGACCCCGTCCTTGTCGGGCTTGGAGTCGAAAAACGACGACCGCACCCGCGCCGCCGCCCACACCTCCAGCATCACCGGCTTGCCGGCCGGGGCCTGGCCGCTGACGATGACCTGGCCGCCGTTGTCGAGGTGGGCTTGGTCCACCTTCAGGGTCAGCGCGGCGGAAGCGGCGGGCGACTGCTGGGGCCCGGGGGAGGTCCCGGAGGTCGGATTTTCCTCGGCCCACAGGCCGGCCACGGCGCCGATCAGGCCAAACGCCGCGACCAGGCAGGCCAGCCCCATCATCTTGGCGGGTTTCTGCATCGTTGCCTCCTCTTGACTAGGTTGCTCGGGTGACGCGAACAAGAGTCGAGCCCCAGGCGGCGACGCTCCGGACGGCGGACCGCCGACGCGGCCGGAAAACCCGGCCCGCCCGCCTTCACCCCGCCCCGACGATCCCGCTCACAGCCGCCGGATCAGCTCGGCGAACAACTCTTTGAAAACCTGGTCGATATCCACCGGCCGCCCCAGCTCCGCCTCCAGGCTGGTGGGCTTGGCGTCCAGTCCGCAGGCCCGGATGTGGTCGAAGTCCTCCAAGCGGGTGGAGACGTTGAAGGCCAGACCGTGCATGGTCACCTTCTCCGGCACCGCCAGCCCGATGGCCGCCAGCTTGCGGCCGGCCACCCAGGCCCCGGGACGCTCCGGGTCCTCGTC
>JAIUYB010000179.1 GCA_020216625.1 Desulfarculus sp. | reverse complement strand
CTTGGCCGCCAGGTCGGCGAAACCCTGGGGCGGAGCCGCCGCCAGGGCCCCGCCGGCGGCCAGCAGGGCCGCCAGGCAGGCGGCGCCCAGGGCGCGCAGGCCCTGCCGGGAAAAACTGGCTTGGGACATCATGGTTCACCTCCGGTTTAATATCCGGCCCCCCGCCGGGGGCGTTTGATCATTGTCCCCATGATGGCCACCCCCGATTGCCCCTGGCTTGCGGCAAGATTAAAAAAATGTAAGGTGCGGGCGCGGGGCGGCGGCGAGGCCTATGCTATGGTGGAAATGGCTCGACATGCCCCGGGGTTGCGCGGCGGTTTGCGCGGGAGCCCGGAGCGGAAGCCGGGCGGACCAGCGGACGAGGGGAAGGCAAGCCATGCGCATCCTGATCGTGGAGGATGACGAGAAGATCGCCGGCTTCATCGCCAAGGGCCTCAAGGAGGCGGGTCTGGTCAGCGAGACCGCCGCCGACGGCCAGACCGGACTGGCCCTGGCCCTGGGCGGGGGCTTCGACGCGGCGGTGATCGACCTGATGCTGCCGGGACTGGACGGCCTGAGCCTGATCCAGCGCCTGCGCGCGGCCGGGGTGCAGACCCCGGTGATCATCCTGAGCGCCAAACGCTCCCTGGACGACCGGGTGCTGGGCCTGGAAAAGGGCGGGGATGACTACCTGACCAAGCCCTTCGCCTTCTCCGAGCTCCTGGCCCGGATCCAGGCCCTGGTCCGCCGGGCCAGCCGCCAGCCCGAGCCCACCCGCCTGACGGTGGGCGATCTCAGCCTGGACCTGGTGAGCCGCGAGGTCACCCGGGCCGGCCGGCCCATCGAGTTGCAGCCCAAGGAGTTCAGCCTGCTGGCCCACCTGATGCGCAACGCCGGGCGGGTGGTGACCAAGACCACCATCCTGGAGCGGGTCTGGGACTACAGCTTCGATCCCCAGACCAACGTGGTGGACGTGGTCATCTGCCGACTGCGCAACAAGGTGGACCGCGACTATCCCCGCAAGCTGATCCACACCATGCGCGGGGTGGGCTATGTTCTCAAGGAGCAGTAGCCGCCCAGCCCTGGGCACCGTCTGGCGGCTGACCCTGTGGTACGCCGCCGCCCTGGGCCTGTGTCTGGCGCTTTTCTCCGGTCTGGCCTACTACCTGCTGGCCCAGGCGCTCCTCGCCAGCGACCGCCAGGTGATCCTGGACAAGGCCAGCGAGTATTTGCTATCCGGCCAGCGCGGGCGGCTGGAGGCCTTCCTGACCGAGATCCGGCTCCAGCGCGCGGTGGAGGAGCGGGCCGGATTCTTCGTGCGGGTGGTGGGTCCCAACGGCGACACCCCGGTCCTGATCGTGCCCCAGGAGGCGGCCGGCCTGGACCTGGAGCGCCGACTCAGCCCGCCCGCCCCGCCCGACACCTGGCAGGTGCTCTCCGACCGCCGCGGCCGGCCGGCCCTGGAGCTGGCCACCCAGGCCCTGCCCGGGGGGTACCTGCTCCAGGTGGGGCGCAGCCCGGCCGCCCGGCTCAAGGTCTTGCGCCATTTCCGCACCGCGCTTTTGATCGCCGCCCTGCCCGCCCTCTTGCTGGCCCTGGCCGGAGGCTGGCTGCTGGCCGCCCGCAGCCTGGCCCCTTTGCGCCACCTGGTGGCCACGGTGCGGGGCATCGACGCCGGCGACCTCTCGGCCCGGGTCCCCCTGGGCCAAGGAGAGGGCGAGCTGGAGGAGCTGGCCCGGCGCTTCAACCTGATGCTGGAAAAGATCGCGCGCCTGGTGGGAGGCATGGCCCAGGCCCTGGACAATGTGGCCCACGACCTGCGCACCCCCTTGGCCCGCCTGCGCATGACGGTGGAGACCGCCTTGCAGGGGCCGGAAAGCCCTACCGCCCTGAAGGAGGCCCTGGCCGACTGCGCCGAGGAGAGCGAGCGCGTGGTGCGGATGTTGAACCAGCTCCTGGACCTCTCGGAGGCCAGCACCGGCATCCTGCGCCTGGACCGGGCTCCCACCGATCTGGGGGCCCTGGTGGCCGACGTGGCCGAGCTCTATGCCTACGTGGCCGAGGAAAAGGGGCAGACCCTGGAGCTGGGCGGCGTGACCCCGGTCACGGCCGCGGTGGACCCAGGCCGACTGCGCCAGGTGGTGGCCAACCTTTTGGACAACGCCCTGAAGTACACTCCGGCCGGCGGGCGGGTGGCGCTGGCCCTGGAGCCCGCCGGGGATGGGGTGCGCCTGTGCGTGGACGACAGCGGTCCGGGCATCACTCCCGAGGAGCGCGGCCGGGTCTTCGAGCGCCTCTATCGGGGGGACAAAAGCCGGGGGCAACGGGGCATGGGCCTGGGACTGAGCCTGGTCAAGGCGGTGGTGGAGGCCCACGGCGGCCGGGTGGAGGCGCAGGATTCGCCCTTGGGAGGGGCGAGGCTGACGGTCTGGCTGCCGGTCTGAGCCGCCGGGGAGGCGCGATCAACCCCTGACCGGGGCGACCCCCAAAAGAGCCTCCCAGAGGCGCTGGATGTCGTCCCGGCGGGCGGCCACCTCCTTGACCAGTTCGGCCAGGCGGGGTCCGCTCAGGCCCAGGCTCTCCAGGGCGGCGTTGTTGAGCTCCGGCCGGTCCAGGCGGTAGCCATCGCCCAGGTTCAGGCCGTGGGCCAGATAGTCCGAGATGTGGACCACCGCCACCAGGGGGTAGTTGGCCAGCCGGGGCGAGGGCTCGTGGTGATAGCTCAAGCCCATGCGCACCGTCTCCGGCAGCTCCCAGTGCTCGGCCAGGGCCCGGCCCACCTGCTGATGGCCCATGCCCAGCTCGCGCTCGGCCTCCATCAGTCCCACGCCCTGCTGCATGCGCTTGATCAGCTCGTCCACGTCGTCGGGGAAGAAGGCCATCAGCACCACCTTGCCCACGTCGTGCAACAGCCCGGCGGTGAAGGCCAGGTCGCCGTCCTCATAGCCCACCACCTTGGAGACCAGCCGGCAGGCCTCGGCCACGGCCACCGAGTGCAGCCACAACTGGCGGGCGGCCTGGCGGTGGCGAAAGGTGGAGGGGTGCAGATAGCCCACCATGCTCAAGCCCAGGGCCAGGTTGCGCACCTCGTTGTAGCCCACCGCCACCACCGCGCGACCCACAGAGGTGATGGGATGGCGAAAGCCATAGTAAGCCGAGTTGGCCACCGCCAGCAGTTTGGTGGTCAGGGCCTGGTCGTAGCGGATCTTTTTTTCAAGCTCCACCGCCGAGGAGCGCGGGTCGTCCAAGGTGGCTAAAATCGAGGCCAGGACCTCGGGCAAGGTCGGCAGATTCCGGATTTTGCGCAGGAAATTCTTGGCCACGGCCCTCACCAATCACATAATTTTGCAGGATAACCCAACCTAGCTAGCCGCGTCTGCCAAAAAAAGGTTCACCCCCCTGTACGGTTCTTTTCCCACAGTTGTGCCGGATATTTGTTATTATCCAATACAGTTGACGAAAGCGCCACACTGGGGGAACGCCCCTCCAACCCAGAAATGGCCGTAACCAGTGAAGCCGAAGCCAACAACCAGCCGCCATCCAGCCGCGCGGAGGACGGGGCAGCGGGGCTCCCAGGCCGAAGCCGCCGCCTGGTCCGATGTCCTGCAGGGACTGCCCTTGCCGGCCTTCTGGGGCGAGATGCCCCCCTTTCCCGCTCCCAACGCCTTCCATCTGGCCAACGCCTCCGCCGCCAGCCGCTTGGGCCTCAGCGCCCGGCAGGCCGCCGATCTGCTGGCCGCCCGCCTGGATGAGCTGCGGCGGCAATGGCCCGCCGGCCGCCCCCTTTTGGAAAACGGCCAGGGTCTGGAGCTGACCCTGCCCCTGCCCCAGGAGCGGGGCGATCTTCGCCTGCGTTTGCGTCAGGTCCAGCACCAGGGCCGCCCCCACTACCTGGCCCTGGGCGTGGCCGACTCGGCCGACGAGGCAAGCCTGGCCCTGGCGGTGTTGGGCGGCCTGGAGCAGGGGTTGGCCCTGGTCGATGTCCGGGGAAGGCTTCGCTATGCCAACCCGGCATTTACCGCCATGCTTTCCCGCTCCGGGCGCTGCCTGGCCGGCCAGCCCCTGACCGGCCTGTTCTCCGATTCCGTGGGTCCCGAGCGTCGCCGCCAGGTCTGGCGGGCTTTGGCCGCCACCGGTTTCTGGCGGGGTCCGGCCAATCTGCCCGGCGACGACGGCTCCTCCCAACCGGTGGAGATCAGCCTGTTGCGCGCCCCTCAGGGGTCCGCCAGGGCTCCGGCCTTCCTGGTCCTGCTGCGCCCGCTCTCCCAGGCCGGCGACGAGTCGGACCAAATCGCCTACTTGGCCCTGCACGACCCCCTGACCGGGCTGCCCAACCGGGCATTTTTTTATCAGCGCCTGCAAGCGGCCCTGGCCCACGCCAAACGCCGGCGGGTCGGCCTGGCCCTGCTCTACCTGGATCTGGACAACTTCAAGACCATCAACGACAGCCTGGGCCACGGGGTGGGCGACTGGTTGCTGCGGGAGATGGCCCACCGGATCAAGGCCTGTCTGCGTCTGGAGGACGCGGTGGCCCGCCTGGGCGGGGACGAGTTCGTCCTGCTTCTCACCGACGTCAGCCAGCCGGAAGGGGCCATGGTGGTGGCGCGGCGGATCTTGGGGCAGGTGGCCGAGCCGATCCAGGTGGAGGGCCACGAGCTGCAGGTCAGCGTCAGCATCGGCATCACCATCTTTCCCAACGACGGCCAGGACGCCGAGACCCTGGTCAAGAACGCCGACCTGGCCATGTATCGGGCCAAGGAGCAGGGCAAGCGCGGCTATCAGCTGTTCACCAACGAACTTCACGCCCAGGCCAACCGCCGGCTGGTGATGGAGAGCAATCTGCGCAAGGGATTGCAGAACAACGAGTTCCTGGTCTACTACCAACCCAAGTGGGACCATGGCAGCAACCAGCTGGCCGGCATGGAGGCCCTCCTGCGTTGGCGACGTCCAGACCTGGGCCTGGTGGGAGCGGGCGAGATCATCCCCCTGGCCGAGGAGACCGGCCTGATCGTGCCCATCGGCGAATGGGTGCTGGACCAGGCCTGCCGCGTGGCCCGTCGGATCGAGGATCAGGGCCTGGGCCGGCTGCGGGTGGCGGTGAACCTCTCCGCCCGCCAGCTTTTGTGGCAGCACGATTTCGTGGACATGGTGGAGATGGTGCTGGAGGAGGTTGGCCTGGAGCCCTCCCAGCTGGAGCTGGAGGTGACCGAGAGCGTGGTGATGCACAACCTGGAGGCCGCGGTGGCCATCCTTAAGCGCTTGGAGGCGCTGGGGGTGCGGCTGTCGCTGGACGACTTCGGCACCGGTTATTCGGCCCTGGCCTGCCTCAAGAGCTTCCCTCTCCACGCCCTGAAACTGGACCGCTCCTTTGTCGTGGAAACCCCGGGCAGCCAGAACAGCGCGGCCATCGTGGTGGCCATCATCGCCATGGCCCGCAGCCTGGGCCTGGAGGTGGTGGCCGAAGGGGTGGAGACCGCCGAGCAGGCGGATTTCCTGTTGCGCAACCATTGCTCCCTGATGCAGGGCTATTACTTCAGCCCGCCGGTGCCGGAGCAGCGTTTTCTGGATCTGTGCCGCGCCCACCTGGGCCCCGGGCCCCACCCTCCCCTGCGCGCGGGCAGCGATCTGGCCGGGCTCCTGGCAGGGGCCTAGCCTGCCTCCGTGCATCCCGCCCGCAGGCGACCCCTCGCCACGTCCTTGCCAAACCCATCGAGTTTTGCCTAGAATATCAAACTTCAAGCATCAAATTTTCCGGCGACTCCGCCTGCC
>JAIUYB010000178.1 GCA_020216625.1 Desulfarculus sp. | reverse complement strand
TGTTGGGAGCGGGTGCAGCGGTTCGCGGGACGGGCGCGCACCAAGGTCGGGTACAACCAGTGTTGGAGGATTGGCGATGAAAATGACGACTTGGCGCAAAGCGGCGGCCCTGGCGGCGGGCGCGGCGATGCTTTTGGGCATGGCCGGGCTGGCCCTGGCCGAGGACACCATCAAGGTGGGCGTGGTGGGACCGCGCACCGGCTCGGCCGCGGCCACCGGCACCGCCTTCGATGAGGGCATCGCCCTGGCCCTGGAGCGCATCAACGCCAAGGGCGGCGTTTTGGGCAAGAAGCTGGAGGTGGTATTCGAGGACACCGCCGGCGATCCCCAAAAGGCGGCCAGCGGCCTGGAGAAGCTCATCACCAAGGACAAGGTGGTGATGGCCATGGGCGAGAGCCACTCCTCGGCGGCCCTGGCCGAGATCGACGTGGCCGACCGCTACAAGCTGCCGTTGATCATCGCCGAGGCCTGGCACGACGACATCACCAAGAAGAACATCAAGTATGTCTTCCGGGCCGGCCCCAGCAACAGCGGCGTGGTGGACGACGCCATCCTGGGCTTCATCAAGGCGGGTGGCTTCAAGCGGGTGGCCATCGTGGCCGAGAACACCGACTGGGGCCTGGGCATCAAGGATCTGGCCGAGGCGGGCCTCAAGGCGGCCGGCGTGGCCACCGAGGTCTTCATCACCGAGCGCCAGAGCCAGGACCACTACACCGAACTGAACAAGATCAAGAACTTCAAGCCCGATCTCGTGCTGGCCTTCGTCTATGGCTTCGGTGTGCACTATCTGATCGCCCAGAGCAACGAGGTGGGCCTGGTGCCCCAGACCGCCCTCTTGCTGGAGGGCGCCGGTCCGCCCAGCCTGTGGCCCGATTTCTGGAAGAACGTGGGTGACGCCGGCAACCTGGAGCTGTTTGTCAGCAGCATGCACAAGGACGTGATGCTGACTCCGGTGGCCAAGGAATTCCAGGAAGCCTACGTCAAGAAGTTCGGCAAGGAGCCCACCGACTACAAGAGCCGCTCCATGTACAACACCCTGCTCATCGCCGCCGACGCAATCAACCGGGCCGGCTCCACCGACCCCGACAAGCTGGTGGAGGCCCTGGAGAAGACCGATCTGACGGTGTGCAGCGGCCAAGTGAAGTTCGGCACCGAGAAGGGATCCTACCGCTACCATCAGTGGCAGCCCCCGATGCTGATCATCCAGTGGCAGGACAAGAAGCAGGTGGTGGTCTATCCCCCGGAGGCCGCCACCGGCCAGCTCAAGAAGCAGTAGCACCATCCCCGGCTGGGGCGGTCCTCGCCCCGGCCGGGTCCAACCCTCCCGTCCCCTTGGGCCGGGACCGGGCCTTCCCCCGGAGCGCGATCCATGAACGACTTCTTGATGTATCTGACCAACGGCGTGGTGATCGGCATCATCTACGCCCTGTCGGCCCTGGGCGTGTCGCTCATCGTGGGCATCATGAACGTGGTCAACTTCGCCCACGGCGAGCTGTACATCCTGGCCGGATACTTCAGCGCCCTGTTCGCCAGCGCCCTGGGCCTGGGGCCGATCCCGGCCATGGTGGCGGCGGTGGCGGCCATCTTCGTGCTGGGCTTGCTCATGGAGTGGACGCTCATACGCCCCACCTATGGCGACGACATGTATTCGCTGATCATCACCTTCATTCTCTCGATAATCCTGCAAAACGCCTATCTGTTCATCTTCGGCCCCTATCCCCAGAAGCCGCCCAACTGGGTCGGCGGGGCCAGCAATCTCTTCGGCCTGTTTTTTTATGGCAACCAGCGCCTGGCCTGCCTGGGGGTGGCGGTGGGGGTCATCGCGGGCTTCTTCCTGCTCCTGCACAAGACCTGGTTCGGCCGGGTGGTGCGGGCGGTGAGCATGGACCGCGAGGTGGCCTCCATGCTGGGGGTGAACCCGGTCAAGGTGAACCTGCTGGCCTTTGGCCTGGGCTGCGCCCTGGCCGGCGCGGCCGGGGTGATCCTGACTCCCATCTTCCCGGTCACCCCCACCGTGGGGGTGGGGGTCAGCCTGACCGCCTTCGTGGTGGTGGTCCTGGGCGGCATGGGCTCCTTCGGCGGCTGCGTGGTGGGTGGGCTGATCCTGGGTCTGGTGGAGAACCTGGGCGCGGCCTACCTGGACAGTGGCTACAAGCACATGTTCGGCTTCGTGATCCTGATCCTGGTGCTCTTCTTCCGTCCGGCCGGGCTCTTCGGCCAGAAGCAGCTGTGAGGCGCCGGCCATGACCACGCGACACCTGAAAGTTTCGTCCGGCCGTCAGGAACTTCTGCCCTGGCTGGCGGTGCTGGCCTTGTTCCTAACCTTCCCCGCCTGGCTGGGCGAATACTGGCTGGGCAGCGCCATCGTGGGCCTGTTCTACGTGATGATGGCGGCCAGTTGGAACCTCTTGGCCGGGTTCACCGGCCAGGTCTCCTTCGCCCACGCCGCCTTCGCCGGGGTGGGAGCCTACACCTCCGGCATCCTGGCGGTGAAGCTGGGCCTGCATCCCCTGTTGGGGGTGCCCGTCGGCATGGGCATAGCCGCCCTTTTGAGCCTGGGCCTGGGCGCGCTGTGCATCCGCATGGGAGGCATCTACCTCAGCCTGACCACCTTGGCCTTCAGCGAGATCCTGCGGCTGGTGATCAACAACGAGTACCAGGTCACCCGCGGCACCATGGGCCTGAAAGTGCCCTTCATCCTGGGCGACTACAGCAAGGCCACGGCTTTTTATCTCATGTTGGCGGCGGCGGTGGCGGTGCTGCTGATCATCCGTTGGCTGCTCAAGAGCGACCTGGGCCTGATGTTCCGGGCGGTGCAGAACGACGAGGTGGCGGCCGACAGCCTGGGGGTGCCGGTGACCCGCATCCGGGTGACGGCCTTTGTCATCAGCGGGGCCATGGCCGGCCTGGCCGGCGGGCTCTACGGCCACTACCTGACCCTGATCACCCCCCACATCCCCAGCCTGGATCTGATGTTCCTGGTCCTGGCCATGGCCGTCATCGGCGGCATGGGCACCTTCGTCGGACCGGTGGTGGGGGCGCTGTTCCTGGAGGTCCTGGCCGAATACATCCGGGTTTGGGGCGAGTTCCACGTGCTGATCTTCTCGCTGGTGGCCCTGGGCTTCGCCCGCTTCCTGCCCGGCGGCATCGTGGGCCTGGCCACGGCTTGGCTGGCGCGGCGGGGGGCTCCGGCCGGCAAGGGAGGTGCGGCATGAGCGAGCTTCTGAAGGTGGAGCGCATCAGCAAGCGCTTCGGCGGGGTGCAGGCCCTGGGCGAGATCAGCTTCAGTCTGGCCGAACACGAGCTGTTGGGACTGATCGGCCCCAACGGCGCGGGCAAAACCACGCTTTTTCATCTCATCGCCGGCACCCTGTTGCCAGACTCCGGACAAATTTCTTTCGCCGGCCATGACATCACCCGCCTGAAGGCTTACCAGACCTGCCGCCTGGGCATCGCCCGCACCTTCCAGGTCACCCGCCCCTTCGCCAAGCTCACCTGCCTGGAGAACGTGGAGGTGGCCTTGGTGGGCTCGGACGCGCCGGTGGCTCGCGAGGACCGGGACGAGCGTTGCGCGGAGCTGCTGGGCCTGGTGGGTCTGAAGGGCAAGGAGCGCCTGGCCGCCGCCCAGCTCAACCTGATCGACAAGAAACGCCTGGAGATGGCCCGGGCCTTGGCCACCAATCCCAAGCTGATCTTGCTGGACGAGGTGCTGGGCGGGCTCAACTCCCTGGAGATGGGCCAGGCCATGGACCTGATAAGCCTGATCAACCGGGACATGGGAACCACCGTGATCTGGATCGAGCACGTGATGGGGGCCATCATGCGCCTCAGCCAGCGGGTGCTGGTGCTGGACCAGGGCGAGTTGATCTTCACCGGCACCCCGGAGCAGGTGGCCCAGGATCGTCGGGTCATCGAGGCCTATTTGGGAGAGCAGGATGCTTAGGCTGGAGAATGTCGAGGCCTTCATCGGCGAGAACCAGGTGTTGCGCGGGGTGAGCCTCGCGGTGCCGGCCGGCGGCAGCGTGGCGGTGCTGGGGGCCAACGGCGCTGGAAAGTCCAGCATCATCCGGGTGATCCAGGGGCTGCTAAAAGTCAGATCCGGCCGGGTGCTCCTGGAGGGCCGCGAGATCCAGAACCTGCCGCCCCACCAGATCGCCCGATTGGGCCTGGGTTGCGTGCCCGAGGGGCGCCGGGTGTTCAAGGACATGAGCGTGCTGGACAACCTCAAGATGGGGGCTTTCCTGCCCCAGGGCCGCCAGGTCATGCACCGCACCCTGGAGGAGATCACGGCCATGTTTCCCATCCTGGGCACCCGTCTGCACCAGCGGGCCGGCACCCTCAGTGGCGGCGAGCAGCAGATGCTGGCCATGGGGCGCGCCCTGATGGCCAAGCCCAAGCTGCTGCTGGTGGACGAGCTCTCCCTGGGCCTGGCCCCCCTGGTGGTGCAGGACATCTACCGGGCCCTGCGGGTGGTGCGTCAGTCGGTGACTCTCCTCCTGGTGGAGCAGAGCGTGGAACAGGCGCTCAAGAACAGCGAACAGGCCTACATCCTGGAGACCGGCCAGGTGGTGCGCCAGGGAGCCTCGGCCGAACTGTTGGCCGATCCGGCGCTGAAGGAAGCCTATCTGGGCATGTGAGCCGGCCGGCGAGGGCGGCCCCAGTCATTGGATGCGGAGGAAGTCATGAGTCAGGAGCAATGCCAGCCCGGGGGCAAGGACGCTGGTTTCAAGTTGACCTACGCCACCATGTTTTCGCCGCCGGAGGAACTGCACCAGCGCTTCGACCAGGCCCTGGAGAAGATCCGGTCCGGCCTGGGGCGGGAGTACGGGCTGATCATCGACGGCCGCGAGGTCTTGACCCAGGCCAAGCTGGAGGATCGCAACCCGGCCGACACCGGCCAGGTGCTGGCGCTGTTTCAGCAGGGTGGGGCCGAGCACGCCGACCAGGCCATCACCGCGGCGGCCAAGGCCTTCCCGGTCTGGAGCGCCACCTCCTGGCCAGAGCGGGTGGCCCGCCTGCGCCGGGCGGCGGCCCTGATCCGCGAGCGCATCTTCGATATCTCGGTGGCCATGGCCCTGTCGGTGGGCAAGAACCGCATGGAGGCCCTGGGCGACGTGGCCGAGAGCGCCGATCTGATCGACTACGCCTGCGATCGCATGGAGGCGGCCCAGGGCTTCGAGCTGGAGATGGGCCGCGACCCCCTGCCGGGCTGCACCGCGCGCAACCAATCGGTGCTCAAGCCCCATGGGGTCTGGCTGGTGGTGGCCCCCTTCAACTTCCCGGCCGCGCTCTGCGCCGGTCCGGCCGGCGCGGCCCTCGTGGCGGGCAACACCGTGGTGCTCAAGTGTTCCTCGGACACCCCCTGGCCGGCGCGGTTGATCGCCGAGTGCTTCGCCGACGCCAATCTGCCCGACGGGGCCTTCAACTTCGTCACCGGACCCGGCGGCGGCCTGGGCCAGGCGCTCATCGACGACCCCCGGGTGGCCGGCGTCACCTTCACCGGCTCCCTGGGGGTGGGCATGGCCATCCATCGCGCCTTCGCCCAAGGGCCCTACGTGCGGCCGGTGATCCTGGAGCTGGGCGGCAAGAACCCGGCCATCGTCTCGGCCCGGGCCGACCTTGACGTGGCCGCCTTGGGGGTGATGCGCTCGGCCTTCGGCCTCCAGGGCCAGAAGTGCTCGGCCTGTTCGCGGGTCTTTGTCCAGGCCGGGGTGTATGATGAATTCCTGGAGCGCCTGGCCGGCCTGACCCAAAAAATCGTGATCGGCGACC
>JAIUYB010000177.1 GCA_020216625.1 Desulfarculus sp. | reverse complement strand
GCTACGGCCTGGAGGGGGTGGTCACCGACGCCGCCGCCGGGCAAATCCGCGACCAGGAGCTGGTGCCTTATCTCAAGCAGAACCAATACGGCCCCGGCCTGCTGGCCGGCGCCCAGGCCCTGGCCCGGCTCATCGCCTCCTCCTCTGGAGTGGAACTCAGCGGCGCGCCCCAGGCCAAGGCCAAGGCCAAAAAGCGCTCCTCGGGCTGGAGCCTGGGCGGAATCTTCCTTGCTCTCCTGGTCTTCTGGCTGCTGGTGCGCCTGGGGGGCCGGCGCGGAGGAGGCGGCGGCTTCGGCGGCGGACGCGGTGGCGACTTCCTCACCGGCCTGCTCCTGGGCTCCATGCTGGGTGGCGGTCGAGGCGGCCGGGGCGGAGGCTTTGATTCCTTTGGCGGCGGTTTTGGCGGCTTCGGCGGCGGCATGAGCGGCGGCGGCGGGGCCTCGGGGAGCTTTTAAGCTTTTCGGCAGGAGACACCATGCGCCTCAAACCACCCAACCGGCCCGAGGAGATCACCGCCGTCCTGGTGGAGGATCTCCAGGCCCTGCTGGGGCCGGACCTGCTCGGCGTCGGGCTCTATGGCTCGGCCGCCGGCCCGCACTACCACAAGGGCCTCAGCGACATCAATCTGATGCTGCTGGTGGACGAGGCCGCCGGCCAGCGCCCCTCGGCCCTGATCCCCTTCTGCCGCAAGTGGGCCCCGGCCCGGGTGGCCACTCCCCTGCTGCTCACCCCGGACTACCTGGCCAGCAGCCGCGACGTCTTCCCGGTGGAGCTTTTGGCCCTGGCCCACGGCCTGAAAATGCTCTACGGCCCCCACCCCCTGACCAACCTGACCGTGGATCCGGGGCACCTGCGTCTGCAACTGGAACGGGAGCTCAAGGGCAAGCTCATCGCCCTGCGCACCCGGATCATGGCCGGCGGCGGCGAGACCGCCCTGGCGGCTCTCACCCGCGAGGCCCTGCCCGCCTTCGGGGCCCTGTTCGCGGCGCTGTGCCATCTCCTGGCCGGACAATACCCCCAGCCGGCCCACCTGGCTCTGGAGCGGCTGGCGGAGCACGGGGTCAAGGTGCAGGCGTTCCGGGAGCTTGGCGATCTGCGCCATTCCCAGGCCAAACCCCCGGAGGGGCGGCTGCTGGCCTTGTGGGAGCGGGCCCTGGCCGAGTTGGCCGCCGTCTGCCATGATTTGGACCAACCGCACGCCAGCCAAGGAGCAAGCACATGAGTCGTTCCGCCAAGATCGCCATCGGCATCGGGGTCGCGGCCCTGATCCTGTTCCTCCTCCTGGCCAGCCCCTATAACAGCCTGGTCAACCTGGACGAGACGGTGAACAAGGCCCAGGCCGACGTGGAGGTGACCCTGCAACGCCGCCTGGACCTGATTCCCAACCTGGTGGAGACGGTGCGCGGCTATGCCGCCCACGAACGCGACACCCTGGAGGCGGTGACCAAGGCCCGCCAGCAGGTGACCCAAGCCCCGGATCTGGACGCCAAGCTGCAGGCCAACCAGGCCCTGACCAGCGCCTTGGGACGCCTGCTGGTGGTGGTGGAGCGTTATCCCGACCTCAAGGCCAGCCAGGGCTTCCGTCAGCTTCAGGACCAATTGGAGGGCACCGAGAACCGCATCTCCGTGGCCCGCACCCGCTACAACAACGCGGTGCTGGAATACAACCGCACCGTGCGCAGCTTCCCCACCCTGATCATGGCTCGCCTGCTGGGCTATCAGCCCCGGGCGGTCTGGCAGGCCGCGCCCGAGGCCCAAAAGGCCCCCAAGGTGGACTTCGGCGGCGCCAAGTAGGGGGTGCGGCCGGCTGGAAATGGGCGCATGACAAAGCAGGCCCCCCTCCGCGCCGGCGGAGCGGGGCCTCGGGTTTTGGCGCGGGAGGTCAGGCGCTGCGCCGGCGCAGCACCTCCAGGGCGGAGTGGACCTGCCTGGCCTCCAGCCGCCGGCGCAGGGCCAGGTCCTCGGTCTTGCGCTTGAGGAAGAAATAGAGGTCGGTGAGGCTCTCCGGGTCCAGCAGGCGCACCAAGGAGGCCACCGCCTCGCCGGTCTCGTCCGGGGCCGGGCTGACCTCGGGCCGCGGCCCCCAGACCACCTCCTCCGGCTGGAGCCCGCATTCCCGGGCCACAAGCTCCAGCACCCGGTCCGGGGCCAGGCGCTTGCCGGTCTCGTAGCGGTTATACTGCGCCTGGCTCAGACCCAGCGCCTCGGCGAACTCGGTCTGGGTCCGCGGACCGCGCAACGTCTTGAGCCGTTCCCCCACCCGGAGCGCAATCATTTCATGGGCCTCGCGCATCTCGCCACCCCGCTGTGCATGACCGGGCCACCCCGGACCTTTCCGGTCCGGCGCCCGTCGCGCGTCATCCCCCCTCCCTTGGTTTAAATCATCGGCCGTTGCGTGAACACCAGCGGCCCCGGGGCTCGCCCCGGCAAGCCGGCACCTCAGACTACCACATGGCCGCCACCCTGAGAACCTCTCGCAGGCTTCCCCCGCCAACCTCGGCCAGCCGGGCCAGCATCCGTTGCAGGATCATGGCCGTGAGCAGGGCGTCGCCCAGGGCGGTGTGGCGGCCCTCCTGGGGCAGTCCGAAGCGCTGGGCCAGGGCCTCCAGGCTGCAGCGGGCGCGGTGGCGGGCGATGCCGTAGGGATCGGAGGGCAGCACCACCGCCCGGCACATCTTGACCGTGTCCACCACCAGGTTCTGCAAAGGGAAGCCGTAGAGCCCGCGCATGGTCCGGTTGATGAAGTGCAGGTCAAAGGCCGCGTAGTGGGCCACCAGCACCCCGTCGCCCAGAAAGGCCAGGTAGTCCTCGAAGACTTGGGAGGCCGGCCGGGCCTGGGCGATCATGTCCGGGGTGATGCCGTGCACCTTCACCGCCTCGGCCGGGATGGAGCGGCCGGGGTTGATCAGCTCTTCGAAGCGCTCGCCCAACACCACCCGGCCCTGGCGCACCTTCACCGCCCCCACCGCCACCACCCGGTCGTTCAGCGGGTCCAGGCCGGTGGTCTCCAGGTCGCTGACCACGTAGGTGGTCGCCTCGGCCGGCGCGGACGGGTCCAGGCGGTCCAGGGCGGCCAGGTTGGCGGCGGCCAGGGGCGGCAGGTCGCGGCCGCGCAGCTTCAGGCGCAACAGGCGGTTGGCCAGGCGGGCCTTGAACAGGCTCAAGCGGCCGGAGCCTCCCAGACCCGAGGAGTCCTGGCGTCGAAGGCCCAGTACTCGATGCGGCGAGGCTTGATGACGACGATGGCGTAGTCCGGATCGTCGGGCCCGCTGAAATAGTCCTTGAGCTCCTCCCGCCAGTGGGCGCGCTTGACCGCCGGATCGGTGAGAACCGCGGCCCGGCCCTCCACCTGCACATAGGGTTGGCCCATCTTCTCCAGGTCGCCTGCGCCGGCGGTGAGGTGGACCTCGGGGTTGGCCCGCATCTGGCCCACCTTGCGCGATCCCAGGCTGGTGGCGAAGCCCAGGGTGAGGTCAGGGGCGGCCCCCACCACCACGTAGCGGACCCAGGGCCGGCCCTGTTCGGTGATGGTGGCCAGGGCGGCGATGGCCGCGGGACTGAAGACGGCCAGGATCTTGGATTCTAGATCGTCCACCAGGGGCTCCTTTCGGCGAGGGTTGGCAAGCCGGTCCGCACCCCGCGCCGCCGGGGCCGCCCCCAAGGCGGGGGGCGAACCAGGGGCCGGCGCGGACTTCATGCCCCCATACTGCGTCCCTCCGAGCCTGGCCCGCAAGCCCCGCGACCATCCGGCGGACCAAAAAAACAGGCCGCCGGGATGAACCGGCGGCCTGGATTGGGCCTGGTTGGCCAGCGGCCGGCGCCTGGGCCCGGCCTGGGGGCCTACAGACCCGGCGAGCCCTTCTTGGTGGGCTTTTGGGTCTTCAGGGTGAAGGCCACCACGTGGCCGGTGCCCTTTTCCAGCAGGCCGGAAAGCTCCCGCTGGCTCACCGCCATCACCAGGGCCTGCCGGCCCACGTTGCCCACGTCGGCCAAGGTGTAGTCGGGCAGGTAGCCGCTGATGTTGGGGGTGCGCCAATGCTCCACCAGCCCCATTCCGTTCCAGTACAGGCCGTAGATGGTGCCTTGGTAGAACATGCGCATCTTGTCGATCATGCCGTCGGCCCGGTCGCGGTTGCGCACCACCACCAGCTCGTGCCGGCCGTCGCCGTCCAGATCGGCCAGCACCAGGCGGGCCGGGATGTACCACCAGGACTCCTCCCAGCCCGAGCCGGCGATGGGTTGATAGGGCACGAACTTGCCGGTGGCGGCGTAGGCTTCGCCGCTCATCCAGATCTGCTCTTGCTCCTTGTTGTAGATGCGGATGGAATAGCTGGGTCCGATCAGGCAGAGCATGGGCGTGCCCGACCCGTTGAGGTCGGCCAGGACGAAGTTGAAGATGTAGGCCTTGTCGGTGAAGCCCATGTCCTTGGCGGGCACGAACTCCTTGCCGTCCCATTTCATCTGGTAGATGGGGCCGATGAAGGGATTGTCCACCGCGGTGCGCTGGCCGAAGAGCAACACGCCGGGGCCGGTGGGGTTGGGCTGGGCCCGGTAGAACATGTTGTGCGGCCCCTGGATCATCTTCAGGCCGCCCTCCTGCCACTCCAGCACGAAGCTGGCGGCCAACTTGTTGCGGAAGTTGCTGATGAAGATTTGGGGGCGTCCCTTGCCGATGATGTCGGCGATGTCCACGAACAGGTACTCGCCCTCGGGCCCGTTCTTGAACTCCTGGACCAGGGCGAAGTGCTCGCCCTTGAGCCGGTAGACCCGCACCGTGTTGAGGGTGAGCATCACCAGCTCGTTCACCCCGTCGCCGTCGATGTCGCCCACCGCCACCGATTCGATGGGCTGGTTGATGCGCGGGCTGCGCCAATAGCGGTCGGAGTCCACGCCGGACAGGGTGCGCAGGAACAGGGGGTTCAGGGGGCTGATGTTCTCGGGCAGCTTGTCCAGGGCGCTGGGATCGGTGACGGTGTTGACCGCATCGCCGTCCTTGGCCTTGTCGCCCATCAGGCGGCTGGAACGCTCCTGGGCCTTTTTCTGGGCCTCCACCGCCTCGGGCCGCTGGAAGATCTCGGCGTTGATGCGCATGGCGAAGTCGTTGATGCGCGGGATCACCGCGTCCTGGTCGTTGGCCTGGACAAAGGCGGTCAGAGGCTCGCCGCCCTCGGTGCGCACCACCCGCGCGTCCACGCTCACCGCCTGGCCCAGCACGGTGATGGAGCCGAAGACCACCACGTTGGCCGAAAGCTCCTTGCCGATCTGGATGGCCTTGTCCTCGTTGTAGGGGGGCTTGACCCGGGCCATGGCCGGGGCCACCAGGTCCGGCTCCACCACGATCACGTGGTCGGGCCAGGCCAGGCGGCTGGCCAGCATGTCGCGCACGCCCTTGACCAAAAAGGATATGTCCTCCTTGGCGTTGGCGGTGAAGGGCAGGATCACCACCCGGCTGGTGGCGGCCGGGGCGGCGGCCAGGGCGGGGTGGGAGAGAACCAGGCCGGCCAGGAGGGCCAGGCAGGCCGCCAGAACCGCGAACCGCCGCGGAGGGCGCATGGACATGGGATTCCTCCCGCACCGGCCACGGGGGGGCCGCGCCGGGCGCAAAACGTTGTGGCTAAGCAGGCTAACACGCACCCTCGGGGCTGTCAAGGCGGCCCCAGCCCGGGCTTGCCTTGACAAAACCAAGGGTTGGCCCGCACAATTGGGTTGGTCTCGGCGGTGGTCGCCGCCGGGCGCGATTGGTTGCCAACCTTGGAGATCGGCATGGACTGCC
>JAIUYB010000176.1 GCA_020216625.1 Desulfarculus sp. | reverse complement strand
GCCAACAACGCCAGCGAGGATGGACGTAACCTCAATCGCAGGGTTGAATTCGTTTTCACCAAGAAACCCCTGCGTATAGCCGTAGATTGAGCTAAAATCCACAAAGGGGCTTGCCAGACTCCGGGGCCACCACTTAAAGTGTTGGGCAGATCAACCCGCAGCCAAGGGGAGATGCATGGCTGAATTGACGGTTCGGCAGGTGATGACCCCCGACCCGGTGACCGTGACTCCCGAGACCCCGGTGGGCCGGGCCGCCGCCCTGATGCTGGAGCGCCGGATCAACGGACTGCCGGTGGTGGACGGCGCCGGGACCCTGGTGGGCATCATCTGCCAGAGCGACCTCATCGCCGAGCAGAAGAAACTACCCCTGCCCAGCTTCTTCACCCTGCTGGACGGCTACATCCCCCTGACCTCGCTCAAACACCTGGAGCGGGAGGTGGAGCGCATCGCCGCGGTCAACGTGGGCCAGGCCATGAGCCGCCAGCCGGTGACGGTGGGGCCCGACACCCCCTTGAGCCAGGCCGCGGCCCTGATGGTGGATCACAATTTCCACACCCTGCCCGTGCTGGACCAGGGCCGCCTGGTGGGGGTGGTGGGAAAGGAGGACCTGCTGCGCTCCCTGTTCACGGACCAGGGCTGACCGTCGCCCAAGCCGGCCGGCGCGTTGGGGAGTACCGGCCCGGTTTCATTGTGCAATGGGAGCGGCGGACCCCGGCGCCCGCGGCTTGCACAAGCGGCCGGCAAGCCCGCCAATCGTCGATTAGGTCTTGACAGGGCTGGGGGTAATTGATAGACAGGTGAATGACTTTTTCTAGCCGCATCGGTTAAAAAAAGACCACAAGATAGATAAGATAAACCCGGAAGGAGGATTCCCACAATGCCTAATGTGACCTACAAAGGCAAAACCTATGAAGTGGACGAGGACGGCTTCCTGATGGATCCCGAGAAGTGGGACCTGGATTTCGCTTACTTCGTCAAGGAGTCGGAGGGCATCGCCGAGCTGGGTGAGGAGCACTGGAAGGTCATCCACTACCTCCAGGACTACTACAAGAAAAACGGCATCGCCCCCATGGTCCGCATCATGACCAAGGTCACGGGCTACAAGCTGAAGCACATCTACGAGCTGTTCCCCAGCGGCCCCGGCAAGGGAGCCTGCAAGATGGCCGGCCTGGCCAAGCCCACCGGCTGCGTCTAGTCGCGGCGACCGCCTGATTCACGACGGCGCTCGGCCCCCGGGGACGAGCGCCGTCGTTTTAACTGGCCCCTATACAAAATTATGGATAGAAGCGACCACGCCCATGCCCGGAGGCCAACCGTGACCCCAGCCCCCACCAGTTCCGGCATCAACCTGCGCCCCGCGCCCAAAGTCTATGACCGCGAGCAGGACAAGTCCCGACCGCCCGAGCAGACCGTGGTCTGGGCCAAGGAGCGCTTCGCCCGGCTGGGGTGCGAGGTCCTGGAGCGCACCCTGCGCATCGACACCGGCCGGCTGGACATCCCGGTCTACCTGAGCCTCTGCGGCCAGGCCGCCACCGCCCTGACCAACACCAAGAAGCAGATGGGCAAGGGAGCCAGCCCCAGCCAGGCCGAGGCCAGCGCCCTGATGGAGCTGGCCGAGCGCTACAGCTTCTTCGCCTTCGTGCGTGGCGGGGACTTTCCCCGGCTCACCGCCGCCCAGGCTCCCGAGCCCCGCCTGGAGTTCGCCCGGGTGGCCCAGTCGGTCCACCACCCCGCCCCGGACCTGGCCCGGGCCGAGGCGGTCTACCAACTCCTGCCCCAGACCTGGGCCTGGGCCCGGGATCTGGCCGCCGACCGCGAGGTCTGCCTGCCCCTGGGCTGGTTCTACGCCATCAACGAGTACAACGGCCCATCGGCCGGCAACTGCCAAGAGGAGGCGGTGCTCCAGGGCCTGTGCGAGGTGGTGGAGCGGCACGTCTCGGCCTTGGTCACCCTGGGGCAACTCCCCACCCCGGCCATCGATCCGGCCAGCGTGACCGACCCGGTGGCCCGGGAGCTGATCGACAAATTCGAGCGCGCCGGCATCGAGGTGCGGCTCAAGGACTTCACCTGCGGCATGGGCATCCCCACGGTGGCGGCCATCTGCTGGGATCCGGCCAACTTCCCGGAGCAAAGCGAGATCGTCTACGCCGCCGGCACCGCCACCAGCCCGGCCAAGGCCCTGATCCGGGCCCTGACCGAGGTGGCCCAACTGGCGGGGGATTTCCACACCGGCAGCAACTACAAGGTCAGCGCCCTGCCCAAGTTCGCCGATCTGGGGGCGGCCGAGTACGTCACCCGCGCCGCCGGGGTGGCGTCCCTGGACTCCCTGCCGGACTTAAGCGCCCCGGATTTTCTCCAGGAGGTGCGTAACTGCGTGGCGGCCCTGGCCCAGCGGGGCTTCGGGGTCTATTGCCTGGATGTCACCCACCCCGATCTGGGCATCCCGGCGGTCTACACCATCGTTCCCGGGGCGCATTTCGCCTACCGCACCACCGGCACCGACGTCATCTTCCACGCCGCCAAGCTGGCCAGCCAACTGCCGGACCCGGAGCAGGCCCTGGCGGTGCTCTCGGCCATGAGCCGGGTCGCCGCCGACGGGGGGGCAGAGCCTTATTACCTGGCTTTTTTCCGGGCCCTGGCGCTCATCAACCTGGAGCGACCGGCCGAGGCCCTGGCCGACCTGGAGCGGGCCCTGGGGCTGGACCCGCCCGCCGCCGACGCCGCCAGCATCCACACCCAGCGCGGGGTGGCCCTCAAGGATCTGGGACGCCATGCCGAGGCGGTGGCGGCCCTGACCACCGCCGCCGGCTTTCCCGAGCCCCACGCCGAGGTCTTCAACCTGCTGGGCTTCTGCCACTACATGCTCAAAGACCACGAGAAGGCCATCGAGGCCTTCGCCCGGGCCATCGAGCTGGAGCCGGGTTTGGGCATCAACTACGCCAACATCGGCTCCAACCTGCGAGAGTTGGGTCGGATCGAGGAGGCCTGCCATATGTATCGCCAGGCCCTGGAGTTGGATCCCTCGTTGGACTTCGCCCGCGCCAACCTGGAGCGTCTGAGCCCCGGTCGAAGCTAGCTAGTCCCCGTTGAGCCCTTCGCGGATGCCCAGCGATTTTAGCTTCTTGTGCAGGTGGGATCGCTCCAGGCCGATGGCCTCGGCGGTGGCGGAGACGTTGCCCTGGTGTTGGGCCAGCTTTTGCTCCAGATAAAGGCGCTCGAAGGCGGCCCGGGCCTCCTTGTAGTCGTCCAGGGCCAGGGCCTGGGGCAGGCCGGCCGGGTGCGCCTCGGCGGCGCGTAGTTCGCTGGGCAGGTCGGCCGGGCCGATCTCCTGGCCGGGGCAGAGGATCACCAGGCGCTCGATCAGGTTCTTGAGTTCGCGCACGTTGCCCGGCCAGGCGTGGGCCTTGAGAACCTCCAGGGCGGCCGGGGTCAGGCGTTTGGGGGCCAGGCCGGTCTTGGCCGCGTGGGCGCTCAGGAACTCCTGGGCCAGGTCGGGGATGTCATCCACCCGCTGGCGCAGGGGCGGCACCGCGATGGGGATGACGTTGAGGCGGTAGTAAAGATCCTCGCGGAAGCGGCCGGCGGCGATCTCGGCCGGCAGGTCCTTGTTGGTGGCGGCCAGGACCCGGACGTTGACGCCGATGGTGCGGGTGCCGCCCACCCGCTCGAAGCGCTGTTCCTGGAGAATGCGCAGGATCTTGGCCTGGGTCTTGAGGCTCATGTCGGCGATCTCGTCCAGGAACAGGGTGCCGCGGTCGGCCAGATCGAACTTGCCCCGCTTGCGGGCGGTGGCCCCGGTGAAAGCCCCTTTCTCGTGGCCAAAGAGCTCGCTCTCGATCAGCTCCTCGGGGATGGCGGCGCAGTTGACGTCCACCAGGGCCTGGTCGGCCCGGGGGGAGAGGTGGTGGATGGCGTGGGCCACCAACTCCTTGCCGGTGCCGTTCTCGCCGGTGATCAGCACCCAGGAGTCGGTGGGGGCCACCCGGGCGATGGCCTCGCGCACCGCGGTGATGGCCGGGCTGGAGCCGCTGAGCCGGGGAGGGCCGGCCTTGGCCTTCAGGAGCAGGTTCTCCTCGGCCAGGCGGCCCAGGGCCAGGGCGTTGCGCGCGGCCAGGAGGATCTTGTCCATGTCCAGGGGTTTTTCGATGAAGTCGAAGGCCCCCAGGCGGGTGGCCTTGACCGCCATCTCCAGGTTGGCGTGGCCGCTGATCATGATCACCGGCGGGGATGGCTGGCGGCGCTTCAGGCGCGCCAAAACCTCCAGGCCGTCCAGGCCCGGCATCCAGATGTCCAATAGCACCAGGTCGGGCGGGTCGTCCTCCACCAGGGCCAAGGCCTCGGCCCCATCCTGGGCCAGGCTGACCTCGTAGCCCTCGTCGCCGAGGATGCCCTTCAGGGCCAGACCGATGGATTTTTCGTCGTCCACCACCAGGATGTGGGCGCTCATGTCTCCTCCGGGCCGGGGGTCGCGGTGCGGGGCCGGGATGGCATGGCCGGCTCGCCTATTACATCCCCCAGGCGGGGCCGCCGGTCAAGGGCGGAATGGTCCCTTTGCCGGCGGCGACGGCGGTGGAGACGAAGGCGGGGGTGGGCGATGGTTGGCGGTCACTTGCCCGGGATCAGGGATCCGTGGTGGAGGCAGAGCTGTTTGACCAGGGCCAGACGCTCGTCCAGGCTCAGCTCGAAATAGAGCCGGGAGCAGACCAGGGCCGAGACGATTTCGCGCCAAAGTTGACGATGGTTGGTCGGCATGATGGACCTCCTTGTCCCGGTTCAACCATCTTATC
Organism: Desulfarculus sp.; assembly: GCA_020216625.1. Classification (GTDB taxonomy): domain Bacteria; phylum Desulfobacterota; class Desulfarculia; order Desulfarculales; family Desulfarculaceae; genus JACRDC01. The sequence goes on along the minus strand of JAIUYB010000176.1, from coordinate 999 downwards.
GGCGCAAAGGCACAAAGACTTGAGCCCTTTCTTCCCCGGTCCCGCGCCGGCCGGGGAATAAGGTCACTAAACTTAAGTCCCGTAGGGTTGTTGGGGGAGGGGGCCCGGGGGAGAACCTTTTGTCCCCAAAAGCTTCTCCCCCGGTCTTCCTCACGCCTTGCCCGGTCCGGGCTCGGACTCGCGGCGGATGCTGGCCCCGGCGGCGACCAGTTTCTGGTCGATGCGCTCGTAGCCCCGGTCCAGGTGGTAGACCCGGCTGATCTCGGTGGTGCCCTCGGCGGCCAGGGCGGCCAGGACCAGGCAGGCGCTGGCCCGCAGGTCGGTGGCCATGACCGGGGCCCCGGTGAGCTTGCGCGCGCCCTTGACCACGGCGGTGGAGCCGGTGACCTCGATGTTGGCCCCCAGCCGGCGTAGCTCGCTGGTGTGCATCAGGCGGTTTTCGAAGATGGTCTCCTGGAAGACGGCGCTGCCGGTGGACAGGGCCATCAGGGCCATGAGCTGGGCCTGCATGTCGGTGGGGAAGCCGGGGTAGGGGCCGGTGATGATGGTGACCGGCTTGGGCGCGCGCCGGGCGCTGACCACCAGGCCCTTGGGGGTGGGCTGGAAGCGCAGGCCGGCCTCCTTGAGCTTGGCGATGACCGCGGTCATGTGCTCCACCGGGGCGTCGGCGATGGTCAGCTCACCCCGGGTGATGCCGGCGGCGACCATGTAGGTGCCGGCCTCGATGCGGTCGGGCATGACGGTGTGCTCCAGGGGCGCCAGCTCCTCCACGCCCTCGATGACCACGGTGGCGGTGCCCGCGCCCTGGATGCGCGCCCCGGCGGCGTTGAGCGCCCGGGCCAGGTCCACCACCTCGGGCTCGCGGGCGGCGTTGCGCAGCACGGTCCGGCCCTGGGCCAGGGCGGCGGCCATGACCAGGGTCCCGGTGCCGGTGACGGTGACCAGGTCCATGGTGATCTCGGCGCCTTTCAGGCGCTTGGCCGAGGCCAGGACGTAACC
>JAIUYB010000175.1 GCA_020216625.1 Desulfarculus sp. | reverse complement strand
CGGGTGGCCTCGGTGATCAGAAAGTCGGTGCCAAGCTCCTTGTTCAGCCCTTCCACCCGCGAGGCCAGATTCACGGTGTCGCCCACCACCCGATACTCCATGCGTTGGTTGGTGCCGATGATCCCGGCCACCACCGGGCCGCTGTGCACCCCGATCCCCACCCGCAGGGAGGGCTGGCCGGCGCGATGCTCGCGGTTGAAGCGCTCCAGGGCCGCCAGCATGGCCAGGCCGGCCTTGGTGGCCCAGGTGGCGTGGTCGGTCAGGGGCACCGGCGCGCCGAAGACGGCCATGATGCCATCGCCCACGAACTGGTAGACCAGACCGCGGTTCTCCTCCACCGCCGTGACCATGTAGCCGAAATAATGGTTCAACAACTGGATGACCTGGTCGGGGGGCATATTCTCGCAGATGGTGGTGTAGTTGCGAATGTCGGAAAACAGCACGCTGACTTCGGTCATCTGGCCGCCGGGGTGGGGCGGGTCGTTCAGAATGGCCTTGGCGATGGCCGGGGTCACGAAGCGGCCGAAGGTTTCCTTGACCCGGTCGCGCTCGGCCAGGCCCTCGATCATGGTGTTGAAGGTGGCGGCCAAGTTGCCCAACTCGTCGTTGCCCCGCACCGGCAGGCAGACGCCCAGGTCGCCCTGGCGAACCCGGTCCATGGCCTGGTCCATCTCCAGCACCGGACCAGCCAGGTTTTCGGACAACAACCAGCCCAGGGTCCGGGACAGAAGCAGGCTGACCCCAACCATGAAGACCAAGAGCCAGCTCAGGCCGCTGAACTGGCTGGCCTCGTGTTCGGAAGCCAGGAGCGTGGCCTTGTTGTAGACCGCCAGGCCCATCACCAGCAGGGGCAGGGCGCTGGTGAGCAGAAGGGCCAGGAACAGGCGGGCGCGCACCGAGACCCGGACGCCGCCCTTGGCCGCCACCTGGCCATCCGGGAAAAAAATCGGGCGCAGGGGGGCCAGCACCCGCTCGGCCTGGAAAAAAATGATTCCGGCCGCGGCCGCCCCCGCCACCAGCACCCCCAGGAAGACCCGGAAACCCCGAAAGAGCATGGAGTCTCCCGGTCCCACGTTTTCGCCAAAGAACATGGCGTAGGCGGCCATGACCACCGCCGCCACCACCCAGATCAGGGCCGAGCTGATCGACACCACCAGCGGCGCGTTGATGATCCGGGGCCGGGTCAGATCCAGGAGGGAGTCGGGCAGGGGCCGCCCCTCCCGGGCCAAACGCAACGACAGGCTCACCGGCTTGAGCCAGACGCGCAACAAACCGGTGCCGAGCAGCAGGAGGGCAAGGGTCATCACCAGGCTGAACCACAGTCCGGTCTGGCCGCTCTCCTCCACCAGGCCCAGGGGCTCGATGAACAGGAAATAGAAAGAGCAGATGGCCGCGCCGGCCAGGTTGGCGATGATGATCACCGAGGCCAGGGGGCGCCGGGGCGGCAAGGGGCGCCGGGAGGCGGGGCCAGGGCTCATTTCGGGGCTCCGGTTGGGTTTTCTAGGATTACGCGTCACAATAGATAGAATGGCGATGCCTGTCCAGCCCTATGGTGACAGGCGTTCGCGGGTGGATCAACTCGGAGGGGCTTGTAATCACCCCTTCTTTTGTGCTGAAATTTGAGGCCCGGGAGGCTCGCCATGCACAAACGCGATTCCGCGGCGCAGTTTTTCGAGCGGCTGGTGCAGGAACCCAGCGATTTCATCACCCGGCTGATCGAGGCCGAGATGGATTCCGACCTTATCGAGCTGTTCAACAAATTCGGCGGCCAACTCCAGCCGGGGGAGATGGACCCCGACCGCTTCCGGGCCAGCCTCTTGATCATCGGCTACCTGGTCCGCTCCCACGAGGAGCGCACCCGCCCACTGATCAAGCCCGAAACCCAGGTGCACTGAGTCGTGACCGAACCTACCTTGAGCATCCGGGAGGTTTCGATTCCCCTGGGCGACCAGCGCCTGGCGGCCCGCTTGCACCAACCCGACCGCGCCCCGCGGGGAACGGCGGTGGTGGCCCACGGCCTGTATTCTTCCATGCAAAGCGCCAAGTTGACCCGGCTCTGCCAGGCCCTGGCCGGGGCCGGTTGGCTGGCCCTGCAATACGACGCCCGGGGCTGCGGCCAGTCCCCGGGCGAGGTGCGCCTGACCACCCTCAGCGGCCGGCGCGAGGAGTTTCTGGCCGCTGTCGCCTGGCTGGGCGATCAGGCCCCGGGGTTGTCCCGGGCCTATCTGGGCTCCTCCATGGGAGGCACCGCCGCCCTATTGGCCGCCGACCTGGAGCCACCCCAAGCCTTGGTTTGCTGGTCCACGCCCATCGACCTGGTCGAGCTGATGCAAGGCCTGGCCAGGCGCCCCCAGCCGCCGGACCTGCCGGAGATGGCGCGCGACATGGCCCGCCACGACCTGGAGGCGGTGCTGGCCCGCGTCAGCCGGGTGTTGTTCGTGCATGGCGAGGGGGACGAGGTGGTGCCGGTGGGCCAGGCCCGGCGGGCCTTCGCCTTGGCGGGCGAACCAAAGGACCTGCTTCTCCTGCCCGGGGCCGATCATCGCCTGACCAGGCCAGCCGACCAGGACCAGGCCATCGCCCGCACCCTGGCCTGGCTGGCGGCCCACGCCGCGCCGGCGGCCTGAACCACGCGCCAGGAAACCTACTCGGCCCTGGCCACCTGGGCGGTCAGCCAGTCGTGCAGGGGGACCAGGGGCAAAAACCGCTCCAAGCACCAGTCCACCAGGGCGGAGCTGCCGATCTCCTCCGGCAGACTGGCGTGCAAGGCGGCGTGCAGGCCGTCGTGCTTTAGCAGTTCGGCGTTGAGGCTGTCGGGCGCGAAACCCCGGGGCAGGCGCTGGTGGCGCAAGCCGCCAATCTGATAGCCCTGGTCCCGCAGTTCGCCTAGAATCTGGGCCAGGCGGCGGCCCGGCTTGGGGCTGGTGGCCTGGGCTCGGAAGGCCGCCTGTTGGGCCGAGGTGAAGCGGTAGAGGCCGCCAGCCAGCATCAGGGTGGGCGGCTCCAGGTGAAAATAAAAGCCCGACCCCGCCATGCGCGGCCCCTGACCCTCCCACCACCAGAGGCCCAGGTGGGTCTTGTAGGGGGTTTTGTCCGGGCTGAAGCGGGTGTCGCGGGCGATGCGAAAAAGACCTCGGTTGACCCGGGGGTCCACCATCAGCCCGGGAATGGCCTGGCGCAGGTTTTGGCCCAGGTCGACCACCAGGGCCTTGGCCGGCTCCAACAGGTCGCGCTCGTAGACCTCGCGGCGCTGCTCGAACCACTCCCGCTGATTGTGGGCGGCCAGACCGCGCAGGAACTCCAGACCCTGGGGAGGGAAGCCCTGAAAAAGGTTGGAGGACATGTCTGCTCCCTGCTCGCGGGGCCTCGCCGGCGGCTGGCCAGACGCGAGGGGCTGGGTTAGAATGATTCGGCTCCCACCACCATCATTGCTGAAGAGCGCGGAATGGCCAGCGAAGACCCCCTGATTATAAACGAGGCCCAGCTCATCCTGGCCGAAAAGCGCACCTCGCTTTCCACCCTGCGCACCGGCATCGCGGTCATGGCCCTGCCCATGACCGTGCTCAGCTTCTTGGTGGCCGCCAGCCGCTACTATCACCCCAGCAAGGTCCTGGGCCTGTTGATCCCCCTGGTGGTGTTATGCGTGGCCTTGTCCGGCCTGGGGGTCTATTTGGTGGTGCGGGCGGTGTTGAAACTGCGCCACGCCGACCAGGTCCTGGCCCAGCTCAAAAGCCGGCACTCCCTGTTGCGGGAGTTTATCGCCTGACGCCGGGGCGTCACCATATTTAATAAATAATGACACTTGCAAATGTTCATACCTGATCATATGGTTGGGCTTGAATGAGATCGCGTGCCGACTATGGACCATTGGCGCGGACCGGAAATATCGGAAGCAGGAATTCCGCAACCACGAATTTCCGAACCATGGGTTCTGAAACACGACTTGGTTAATATCGCTGGCTGGTTATCGTCTTTTCGGAGGTCCCGGGCGAGGTTTGCCACCACGGCCAGGCGGGGTAATTTCGGAATCAGGGATTCCGGCAAGCGGGCGGCGCGAATTTTTCCAGCATTGATTATAATCAGTTGGGTTTTGTGCCCGGTTTTTGCTAGCGTATTGGGAGACCTCGGAAGAGGACCACATCCAGCGTCGAAGACACCGACCCCTGTTCTTGTTCCTTCGGGAAGGGGAAAGAGGTCGTACGGTCTTGTGTATTGTCCGACCACCGGCGCGAGGGACCGGGATGGTCGGAGGTTGGCGGCACCGCAGCAGGGCCGCGCCACAATTTTTCGCCCTTGGTTGGGCGGAAAGAACCTGGGCTGATGGAAAGCTCGCTTGTCAAAGATGGTCACGCCGCCGTGGAGGCGGCCTGTCCGATTCCCGCCAAACCCCGTACCGGCCTGGGCCGGCGTTGGTTGTGGCTGAGCGCCGGCGCCCTGCTGGGCCTGGTGCTCTGGCTCTATTTCGGCTCCGATCAGGATTCGGCCAGCGTGGCCAACCGGGTCTGGGTGCAGACCATGGCCTGGATCGGCAAGGCCCTGCTCTACATCAACGCCGGCGCCCTGGCCTGGCGCATCTATCTGGTGCTGACCTACAAACCGGTGCCGCCGGTGGCCGACGACGCCCTGTTGCCGGCCCTGACCGTCATCGTGCCGGCCTACAACGAGGGCTGCCTGGTCATGGAGACCCTGCGCAGCATCGTGACCAGCGACTATCCCGCCGAAAAACTCCAGGTTATCGCGGTGGACGACGGCAGCCAGGACGACACCTGGCAGTGGCTCAAGAAAGCCTCCGCCGAGCACCCCGGCCGCATCGAATTGATCCAGCAGCCGCGCAACATGGGCAAGCGCCACGCCCTTTACGCCGGCTTCCAGCGCACCAGCGGCGAGGTCATCGTCACCATCGACAGCGACTCGATCATCGAGCCCGACACCCTGCGCTGTCTGGTCAGCCCCATGGTCAAGGACCAGCGGGTGGCTGGGGTAGCCGGCAATGTCCGCGCCCTGAACCTCAAGGCCGGCCTCATCCCCCGGATGATGGAGGTGGCCTACACCTTTGGCTTCGATTTCCTGCGCGCCAGCCAGAGCCGGGTCAACACCGTGCTCTGCACCCCCGGCGCCCTGTCGGCCTACCGCACCAAGGCCGTGCTGCCGGTGGCCGACCAGTGGCTCAACGAGATGTGGCTGGGCAAACCCTACTGCATTGGCGAGGACCGCTACCTGACCAACCTGATCCTGCGCCAGGGCTACCATATCGTCTTCCAGAGCAACGCCCACGTCTTCACCAACGTGCCCACCACCTACAAGGGCCTGACCAAGATGCTCCTGCGCTGGGCCCGCAGCGACGTGCGCGAGTCCATCGACCTCTGCTCCTTTGTCTTCAAGAACTTCCGCAGCACCGGCAAGCTGGGCGTCCGGGTCAACATCTGCCTGAGCTGGATCGACATGACCATCACCCAGGTCCTGTTCGTCAGCGGCATGATTTCCCTGGTCGCCATGCCCCTGTCGGTGATCCTGACCGTGCTGATGTTCGCGGCCCTGGGCGGTCTGATTCCGGCCACGGTCTATTTCTGCCGCCATCGCAGCCTGCGCTGTCTGTGGGGCGTGCCCTACAGCCTGTTCTACTTCCTGGCCCTGTCCTGGGTACCGGTCTATGCCATGCTGACGGTGCATAAATCCGGTTGGCTGACCCGGCAGCTCACCCCCAGCCAGGCCCCGGTGGCCGCGCGCCTGCGCCCGGCCGGCGTGGCCGGCTTCCTGGGCCGTGGCGCCTTGCCCATCTACGCCACC
>JAIUYB010000174.1 GCA_020216625.1 Desulfarculus sp. | reverse complement strand
TGGGCCGGGGTCTGTTGGAAGGGCTCCACCTCGAACTCCGCGCCCCGGGCCTTGAACTCGGCGGCGGCGGCGGCGATGTCGTCCACCTCGAAGGCGATCTGCCAGACCCCGTAACGGGGGTTGCCGCTCAGGGGCTCGGGCGTCATGCCCTCTCTGGGGGGCGAGAGGGCGAAGACCTGGCCGTGGAAGTCCATGCGCACGATGGGCATGCCCGGCACCTCGCCCCGGCGCAGGACCTTGCAGCCCAGCACCTTCTCGTACCAGCTCACCGCCGCCTCCAGATCCTGGCAGCGGATGTGGGTGTGTTCGATCTTGATCTGCATGCCCAAACCCTCCCTTGTCGCGTGGCTGTGTCGCTCGGCTATCTCTGGGGCCCCTCGCCCTCGGGATAGGGTAGCACATAGGGCCCCTCGGGGATCACCGCCACCCGCTTGTGGCCGGCGGCGCTGGCGATGATGGCCGCCTCCAGGTCGTCGATCACGTTGACCCCGGTCAGGGCGCGCTCGGCGGGGGTCAGGCCCTCGGTATAGAGGTGGATCTTGCCGATGCGCATGGGCTTGAGCTGCATCTCGGTCTGCCATTCGTCCACCGCCGCGAACTTCTTCTGGCGGATGTCCTCCAAAAAGCCCTCCGGACCCATGGCGATGAGCTTCTTCTGGGCCTCGACATATTCCGGCGAGCCCATGCCCTCGCTGATGCGGCTGACGATGAACAGGTCGCCGCCCGGCTCCAGGATCTCCTGGGCCCCCACCATGCCCTTGACGGTCTGGTAATAGGTCTTGTCCAGGGGATAGCCGGCGGAGCTGGTGATGACGGTCTTGAAGCGACCGGGCACGTAGACCTCGGCGTAGGGCCGGATGAACTCAACCGCCTGGTGGTGGCTGGCCTCGATCTCGCCGAAGTTGACGTAGGACAGGCGGCGGTGGTCGTCGATGACCGCGTTGACCGCCAACGCCCCGCCCAGCTTGCGGGTGATCTCCAGTTGCTGGTCGTGCAGGGGGTTGCCGATCAGAACGCAATTGACCGCCCGGCAGTGCTCCATGAAGGTGGCGGTGTGCAGGTAGGTGATGGTGGTGCGGTGGGCCACCCCGGGCATGATGATCTTGCGCCCACCGGAGTAGCCGGCCATGAAGTGGGGCTCCACCAGGCCCACCACCAGGCGCAGCTCGGCCTGGACAAAGCGGCGGTCCAGCTTGACCGGGGTGCCCAGGCTGGTGTGGCCCAGGTCCACGTGGTCGTCGTCGTTGCGCGCGAAGTGGTTGACGACGCGGAAGTTGTCCATCACCCAGTCGTCGCCGACCACCTCGCGCAGCTCCTGGCCCTCATTGGGACGGTGCAGCCCGGTGGCCACCATGATGGTGATGTTGTCTTTTGGCACCCCGGCCGCCAGTAATTGGCGCATGATGGAAGGTAGGATGATTCCGTTGGGCGCCGGCCGGGTGATGTCGCAGATCAGCACACAGGCGCTTGTCTTGCCCGCGGCCTCCTCCACCAGGCTGCGGCAGCCGATGGGATGGGCGAAAGCCTCCTCCACCGCCCGGGCCGGGTCCGGGGCCAGGGGCATGGGCGGCTTCTTGATCACGGTCACGTCCCAGTCGTCGGGCAGGTTCAGGGCCAGTCCCTCGCGGCCATAGTTCATCACCACCTGCATGTCTTCCCCCTTGCTGAACGTGGCGCGGACGCTGGTTCCTGGGGCCGCGGCCGGCTGGGCGGGCGGCCAGGTTGGCGGGCGGAGCCAGTATCCGATTTGCAGTGCAAAATTCCATATAGTGGAAAGGGCTGACCTAACGCTATACGCGCGTCAGGCAATGAACCGTCTTCATTAATGGGCCCAAGGCGGGTATGCAAAGAAGTCTACACGGCCCAACTGCTAGATGACAAGGCTAAAAAGCCCGCGCGGGCGCCAAGGGAAACGTTTCACAATATCACATAAGCCTCTTGACAGCGCGGCCCCGCCTGAGCTAATGTAGTCCGCATAACGATGAATCATTCCAGATGTTGGAAAAACAGCGCCGAGGGAGCCCCGCCCATCCAGCCAAACCACCGGCCCCGGCCTGGGAACGCTGCGGGGGCGAGGCTCGTCCTGGCATTGATCACGCGCCCGAACCCGTCTAGTCACTGGAGGTATGTGTAGATGGCCAAGATGAGCGCCATGGACGCGGCGGTGTCCATTCTGTTCGACGAAGGCGTGCGCCAGATCTTCGGCATTCCTGGCGCGGGCATTCTGCCATTTTATAAATCCCTGAAGAACCAAGGCAAGATCAAGCATATCGTCACCCGCCACGAGGAGGGCGCCATCCACATGGCCGACGGCTACGCCCGGGCCATCGGCGCGGTGGGCGTCTGCGCCGCCACCAGCGGCCCCGGGGCCAGCAACTTCGTCACCGGCCTCTACACCGCCCAGGTGGACTCCATCCCAATCCTGGCGCTCACCGGCCAGAACGTGCGCGCCCAGTTGGGGCGGGAGGCCTTCCAGGCGGTGGACATCGCCGAGATCGTCAAGCCGGTGGTCAAGAAGAGCTACTGCGTCAAGGAATCGGCCATGATCCCCTTCGTCTTCCGGGAGGCTTTCCGGATCATGCGCGAGGGCCGGCCCGGGCCGGTCTTGATCGATTTGCCCCTGGACGTGCAGAACGGCGAGATCGAGTACGACCCGGCCACCGACCGCTCCCTGCCCCTGGGCCAGGTGGGGCCCACCCCGGCCCAGGTGGCCAAGGCCCTGGACCTGATCCAGGCCGCCCAGCGCCCGGTCTTTTTGCTGGGCGGCGGCGTGATCGTGGCCGAGGCCTGGGAGGAGTTCAAGGCCCTGGTGGAATACCTCCAGGTGCCGGTGGTCAGCTCCTACATGGGCAAGGGCGGCCTGCCCTTCGATCATCCCCTGATGGCCGGCCAGGTGGGCATCCAGTGCAACACCCGCTCCGGCAACCAGACCTTCCTGGAGTCGGACCTGGTGGTGGCCATCGGGGCCCGGTTCAACGACCGCCACACCGGCGACATCAAGACCTATGTGGGCGAGCGCCAGTTCATCCACATCGACATCGACCCCGGCCAGATCGGCAAGAACCTGATGCCGGTGCTGGGCATCGTCAGCGACGCCAAGCTGGCCTGCCAGGCTCTTTTGGCCGAGGCCAAGAAACGCGGCCCGGCGGCCAAGGCCGGGGCCTGGGCGGCCAAGGTGCCCCAGGTGCGCGACGAACTCAAGCGCAAGGTGGACTACGACCAGGTGCCGATCAAGCCCCAGCGCGTGTTCAAGGAGATCAACCAGTTCTTCGACGACGAGACGGTTTTCGTCACCTGCATCGGTCTCAACCAGATCTGGTCGGGGCAGTTGCAGGAGATTCGCAAGCCAAGGCATTATCTGGACTGCGGCGGGGCCGGCCCCCTGGGCTGGGACATGCCGGCGGCCATCGGGGCCAAGGTGGCCCGGCCGGACAAGCAGGTGGTGCAGGTCACCGGCGACTACGGCTTCCAGTTCTGCATGGAAGAGCTGCCGGTGGCGGTGATGTACGGGGTGCCGATCCTGATCGTGGTGCTCAACAACGGCTACCTGGGCCTGATCCGCCAGGCCGAGAAGTACGTCTATGACATGAACTACGAGGTCCAGATCTGGTATGACAGCGTCAACGGCGGCCTGGGCTTCGATTTCGTCAAGTTCGCCGAGGCCTGCGGGGCCAAGGGCGAGCGGGTCACCGACCCCAACCAGCTCCAGGCCGCCTTCGACCGCGGCCTCAAGAGCGGCGGGCCATACGTCATCGACGTGATCTGCGAACGCGAGACCGACTGCTCCATGGGCGCCTCCATCGCGGCGGTGCGCGAGTTCGAGTAGGATCGATCCCGGCCGGGGCGGCGCTTCCGCCCCGGCCGCCATAAACACGCAAGGAGGATGGATCATGGCCGACGCCATCGAAAGGGCCAAAGCCATTCTGAACGAGTTCAAGGGCGATTCTTACGCCTACGGCCTGGACGTTCTGGGCCAGGTGGGCCCCTTCACCGCCGGTTTGGGCAAGCGGGCGATGTTCGTGGGCCCGGTGCAGTTCGAGTGGTTCACCCCGCTCAAGGACCGGGTCCTGGGCTATCTCAAGGACGCCGGGGTGGAGGTGGTGGACATCGCCACCAGCGCCGGGCCCAACGCCCCGGTGGTGGACGTCTACCGCCTGCACAGCCACATCATGCACAAGAAGCCCGATGTCTGCGTGGTGATGGACGGAGGCTCGGGCATCGACGCGGTCAAATGCGCCGCCACCCTGGCCACCCTGGGCGACATCACCCCCGAGATCGAGCCCTTCTTCGGGGTGGGCAAGGTCACCGAGATCTGCCAAAACGCCGGCGGGCGCAAGATCATGCCGGTGGTGGCGATCATGACCGCCGCCAGCTCTGGGGCGCATCTCACCAAGTACAGCAACATCACCGACCCCATCGCGGGGCAGAAGAAGCTGATCGTCGACGACGCCATCACTCCGCCCAAATGCATCTTCGACTACGCCGTCACCGCCACCCAGCCCCTGAGCCTGACCCAGGACGGCGGCCTGGACGGCATCGCCCACTGCCTGGAGGTCTACTACGGGGCCACCGGCGCGGCCGAGCCCCGGGCGCGCGAGGTCTGCGAGGTGGCGCTGGACCTGATCATCCCGGCCCTGACCGAGGTGATGGCCAATCCCAAGGACCCCCAGGCGCGGCTGAAGCTGGGCCTGGGCACCGACCTGGGCGGCTATGCCATCATGATCGGCGGCACCAGCGGCGCCCACCTGAACAGCTTCTCGCTGGTGGACGTGCTCTCCCACGGCCGGGCCTGCGCGGTGATGAACCCCTACTACACCGTCTTCTTCGCCCCGGCCATCGAGGACAAGCTGCGGGTGGTGGGCGCCATCTACAAGAAGCACGGCTACATCACCGAGAACCTGGACGCGCTAGAGGGCCGCGCTCTGGGGGTGGCGGTGGCCCAGGGCATGATCAACCTGAGCAAGGCCATCAACTTCCCCACCTGCCTGTCGGTGGTGCCGGGCATCAGCGAGAGCCACCTGGACCGCTGCCTGACGGCGGCCAAGAACCCGCAACTGGACATGAAGCTCCGGAACATGCCGGTGCCGTTGCACGCCGGCCTGGTGGACGAATACATGGGCCCGATCCTCCGGGCGGCCTGGACCGAAGACTTCGAGCTGATCAAGAGCATGGCCTAGCCGGGAGAGACGCCCCATGCCCGACCCACGTCCCGCCTTGGTCGGTCGCGCCCATGAGCTTCGGCTCATCATGGCCGCCCTGGAGTGCGGACGGGCGGTGCTGATCGAGGGTCCGGTGGGGGTGGGCAAGACCCGGCTGGCCGAGGAGGCCTGCGCGCGGCTGGGGCGGCGGGTGGTGCGGGTGGACGGCGATGAGCGTTACGGCGAGGAGAAACTCACGGGCTGGTACGACCCGCCGGCGGTCATCAGGGACGGTTACCGCGCATCATCCTTCCGCCCCGGCCCGCTTTTTACAGCCATGCGGGAAGGCGCGGCGCTGCTGATCAACGAGCTGAACCGGCTGCCCGAGGGCGTGCAGAACGTCCTTTTGCCGGTCTTGGACGAGGGCCGCCTGGAGGTGCCCAAGGCCGAGCCGCTGATGGCGGCCGAGGGCTTCGCGGTGGTGGCCACCCAAAACCCGCGCGAGTTCGTGGGCACCGCGCTGCTGGGCGAGGCCCTGTGCGACCGTTTCGAGCTGTTGGAGCTGGGCTATCAGGACTTCTCCGAGGAGGAGGAGATCGTGCGCCGGCTCACCGGGCTCGCCGACGATCTCCTTATCCAACAAGCCGTGTTCATCGCCCGCAGCACCCGCACCCATCCCCGGGTGCGGCGGGGGGCCAGCGTGCGCGCC
>JAIUYB010000173.1 GCA_020216625.1 Desulfarculus sp. | reverse complement strand
TCTTGTTCTTCCACGCGTTGTGACGCGGATCCTCGCCGAACTTGGCGTATTTCTTCTCCGCCGCCAACGCCCCGCCCGCCAGCGCCAAAAAAAGCGACAACGACGCCAGCACCAACAACACTCGCTTAAACTTGCCCATCGTCCCTCCCTGTGTGCCTGGTTGAAGTGACTCGGTTATGCGTTCCGGGACGGGCCGTGGTCCAGCCAGGCCCACGGCTTCCCGTCTGTCGCCGATCTTCTTCAGCGCGGGGCGCGCCCCCCGACCAGGCGCCGGGAGGCCCGGCTAATGGGTCAGGTTCGGGTTTAGGCTCTCCGGACGGGCCGCCAGGTAGAACAGCCCGTTCTCGGTGCGCCCCACCACCCCGGCCCCGATCAGACCCTCCAGGGCCTTGGGCCGGTAGTCGCGCAGGCCGAAACGCAGCCAGTCGGGCTTGGACCAGGAGAAGCTGATCGCCCGCTCCGGATCCAGGGCCTCGCGCTGGGTGAGTTCGCGCACGATCCCACGCGCCGCGCTCATGATTTTCCTGGCCACCAGATAGCGCGTGGCCATGTAGACCAGGGCCAGGAAGATGATGCCGATGATGATCTGGACGGTGTCGTTCATGCTCGTCCCGCCTTGTCGGAAGGGGTTCGGGATGCGCGCGGGCCCTGCGGACCAGGTTTGGTCCCCGCCCGGCCCCCCGATTGTAACATCCCCTCCGCCATGGCTGGCCCCCGGCCTAGTAGGTCAGCACCATGCCGCCATCGAAAAGCAGGTCGCCGCCCACCAAATACTTGCCGTGCTTGCTGAAGCCGAAGACGAACAGATTGCCGGCCTCGATGGGGTTCATCATGTCCTTGACCCGGGAGCGGCCCAGCATCACGTCGCGGACCACCTCCTCCGGGGTGATCCCGCGCTGGGCGGCCTGGGCCGGAATCTGGTTCAGGGCCAGGGGGGTCTTGACGAAGCCGGTGCTGACGCTGAAGGAGCGCACCTTGCCCTGGCCCTCGGCGCTGATGGACTGGGACAGGGCGCGCATGCCGAACTTGGTGATGTTGTAGACCGACTTGTTCATGGTGCACATGCGTCCGTGGACCGAGGACATGTTGCCGATGGCCCCGCGTCCGTCCTCGCTGTTTTTCATGTGAGGAATGCAGAGCTTGGAGAGATAGAACGGGGCCCGCAGCATGATGCGGGTCATCAGGTCGTATTTCTCCATGGGGAAGTTCTCGATGGGGTCCACGTGCTGCAGGCCGGCGATGTTGGCCAGGAACTTGATCGTCCCCAACTTGGCCGCCTCGGCCACCGCCCGCTCGATCTCCTGGTCGCTGGTCAGGTCACAGCGCAAAAAGACCATCTGGCCGCCCAGGTCGCGGGCCATCTGCTGGGTCTTCTTGCCCTCGGTCTCGTTGATGTCCAGCCCCACGGTCATCAAGCCGTTGACCGCCGCCGCCACCGCGGTTCCGCGGCCGATGCCGTTGGCCGCGCCGGTGACGATGCAGACGTTGCCGGCGTGGAAGGCCGGGTCGTCGAGAATCAGGACCTCTGATCTGCTGATGGCGGGCTCGTTGATATCCATGCGCGCTTCTCCTTCAAGCGTGACGAGGCTGGCTTGTTTTGCGGTTGCGAGCCAGGAATGAGCAATATTCAGGCCAGCTATGGCGCAGCTATGGCGCGGCTGAAGCAGGCTCCGCCAAATCGGGCGCGAGGGCGCAAGGTTAGGCGACTGGGGAAAATGTGAACTTGCGTCGTGGGGGCTTGCCGATGGCCTGAGAGGGCGGCATAATGTGTCTCACTATTGCTACATGTATCCTAATAGCTACGGAGCCGTCATGCCCAACCGCAGCCGCAACCGCAACCAACCCGACCCCTCCATCACCCAGCTAACCCCCCAGGAGATGGCCGGCCTGCCTGCGGCCCTGGCGCGCAAGGTATGGATGTATCAACTGATTCTGGATCACATCCACAACGGGGTGGCGGTGGTGGACACCAACGGCTACGTCACCCACTTCAACGAGCCCTACGGCCGCTTCCTGGGGGTGGACCCCAAGGCCCAGATCGGCCGCCACGTCACCGAGGTGGTGGAGAACAGCCGGATGCACCTGGTGGCCCAGACCGGCCGGCCCGAGATCAACTACACCCACCGCATCAAGGGTCAGGACATGGTGGTCCAGCGCATCCCCATCTACGAAAATGGGCAGGTTATCGCGGTGTTCGGGCAAGTTACCTTCAAGGACGTGCGCGACGTCAGCCGCCTGGCCCGCAAGCTGTCCCTGCTGGAATCCAAGGTGAAGTTCTACGAGAACGAGCTGATCTCCCTGCGCGCCACCCGCTACACCATGGACAGCATCAAGGGTGTCAGCGCCGCCATCCGCGACCTGAAGAACGAGGCCCTGATGGCGGCGGCCAACCAGGCCCCGGTGTTGATCAGCGGCGAGTCCGGCACCGGCAAGGAGCTTTTCGCCCAAGCCATCCACGACGCCAGCCCTCGCCGCCTGCATCCCTTCATCCGCCTCAACTGCGCCGCCATCCCTCGCGACCTGTTCGAGGCCGAGTTGTTCGGTTATGAGCGCGGGGCCTTCACCGGCGCCCGCAGCGAGGGCAAGCCGGGCAAGTTCGAGCTGGCCCACGGGGGCACCATCTTTCTGGACGAGGTGGGTGAGCTTCCCCTGGAGATGCAGCCCAAGCTGCTGCGGATACTGGAGGAAAAGGAACTGGAGCGGGTGGGGGGCACCCACCTGATCAAGAGCGACTTTCGGCTCATCACCGCCACCAACCAGAACCTGGAGCGCATGGTGGCCGAGGGACGCTTTCGCAAGGACCTGTTCTATCGCCTCAACGTGATCCCCCTGCCAGTGCCGCCCTTGCGCGAACGGCGGGAGGACATCATCCCCCTGGCCCGCCACCTGCTGGCCCAGATGGACCAGACCGGGGCCGAGGAGGCCTTTGTCATCCACCCCGAGGTGGAGGAGATCCTGGTCAATTATTCCTGGCCGGGCAACGTGCGCGAATTGGCCAACGTCCTGGAGCGGGTCCACTCCGGCATGAGCGGTCGCGTCATCCACCTGGAAGACCTGCCGTTTTCCTTGCGCAAGCCCCCCAAGAGCCGCCCGGGGCCCGGCCGCTGGCGGCTCAAAGACGCCCTGGCCCGGGCCGAGCGCGAGGCCCTGCGCCAGGCCCTGGCCGAGACCGGAGGCAACAAGGCCGCCGCCGCCGACCTGCTGGGCATCCACCGCACCTTGCTTTACAAGAAGCTCAAGCGTCACGGACTGGAGTTGGATGGCGGCCTGGCGGCGATCGAAGATGTGTAGCTAATTTGCTACACATCGCCCGCCCAACCGCGACCCCAAAAAACGGAGGCCACCCTTTTCCGGCCAGCGCGCCACGCGCCCGGCCGGCCCCCAGGGCAGCCTCCTCTCCCCCGTTCCCTTGGCTGGCGTCGCTGCGCGGTGGGCGGCGTCCTCTCCGTCGCGCCACCCCGGCCCCGGGCTCCCCCCCCTGGGCCAGACCGCCGGCCGCCAACCAGCGTTCAGGTTGGCCCCTAGCCTAATCCAACCGGGCCAGCCAAATCAATTCGTTTGTTATCACTAAACAAAAAAATCCCCGCTGGGAGCTGGGGGTAGGGTCGTCACCCCCGCAAATACGGGTTTCCCCCCATGGTCTTGCCCCGTCGCCATTGCCTAACATGGTGGAGCGTCCTGCCCCGAGGGGTGGGTGCGTCCTCGGCTCAACGTCACGCCATGCCCGGGAGAACCGGGCCCAGGGGGAGAGGGCGAGATGGGTAAATACCAGGAGGTCTTTGACAAAAGCATCCAAGATCCTAACGGGTTCTGGGCGGAGGCCGCCGAGGCCATCTCCTGGTACAGGAAATGGGACCAAGTCCTGGACGCTTCCAACCCGCCCTTCTATCGCTGGTTCCCTGGCGGAGAGCTGAACACCTGCTATAACGCCCTGGACCGCCACGTGGCCGCCGGCCGGGGCGACCAGGTGGCGGTGATCCACGACAGCCCGGTGACCGACAGCGTAACCACCTATACCTACTCCCAGTTTCTTGATCTTACCGCCAAGGCCGCCGGGGCGCTCCAGGCCCTGGGGGTGGTCAAGGGAGACACCGTGGTCATCTACATGCCCATGGTGCCCGAGGCCCTGATGGCCATGCTGGCCTGCGCCCGGCTGGGGGCCATCCATTCGGTGGTCTTCGGCGGCTTCGCCCCCAAGGAGCTGGCCATCCGCATCGACGACGCCAAGCCCAAGGTCATCGTCAGCGCCTCCTGCGGCATCGAGGTCAAGAAGGTCATCGCCTACAAGCCGCTTCTGGACAAAGCCATCGATCTGGCCACGCACAAGCCCCAGAGCTGCCTGATCCTGGCCCGGCCCCAGGCCGCGGCCGAGCTGATCCCGGGCCGCGACCACGACTGGCACCAGAGCCTGGCCCAGGCCGCGCCGGCCGCCTGCGTGCCGGTCCAGGCCACCGACCCGCTCTACATCCTCTACACCTCCGGCACCACCGGCCTGCCCAAGGGCATCGTGCGCGACAACGGCGGCCACGCCGTGGCCATGGCCTGGTCCATGAAAAACATCTACGACGTCGCCCCGGGCGACGTCTACTGGGCAGCCAGTGACGTGGGCTGGGTGGTGGGCCATTCCTACATCGTCTACGCGCCCCTGATCCTGGGCTGCACCACCGTGGTCTACGAGGGCAAGCCGGTGGGCACCCCGGACCCTGGGGCCTTTTGGCGAGTCATCAGCCAGCACGGGGTCAAGGTGCTGTTCACCGCGCCCACCGCCTTCAGGGCCATCAAACGCGAGGACCCCCGGGGCGAGTATTTCAAGCGCTACGACCTGGGCGGCTTTAAATATCTCTTTTTGGCCGGCGAGCGCACCGACCCGGACACCTACTACTGGGCCCAGGATCTGTTGCAGCGCCCGGTGATCGACCACTGGTGGCAGACCGAGACCGGCTGGGCCATCGCCGGCAACTGCCTGGGCTTGGAGATGCTGCCCATCAAGGCCGGCTCGGCCACCAAGCCGGTGCCGGGCTACGACGTGCGCATCCTGGACGCCAACGGCCAGGAGGCCCCGCGCGGCAACCCCGGGGTGGTGGCGGTGAAGCTGCCCCTGCCGCCGGGCACCCTGCCCACCCTGTGGCAGGCCGACGAGCGCTTCCTCAACTCCTACATGCGGCCCTATCCCGGCTACTATTTCACCGGCGACGAGGGCTTCATGGACACCGACGGCTACGTCAACATCATGGGCCGGGTGGACGACGTGATCAACGTGGCCGGCCACCGCCTCAGCACCGGGGCCATGGAGGAGATCGTGGCCCAGCACCCGGACGTGGCCGAGTGCGCGGTGATCGGGGCGGCCGACGACCTCAAGGGACAGCTTCCGGTGGGCTTCGTGGTGCTCAAGGCCGGGGTGAACCGCGACCCGGCCGATATCAAGAAGGAGCTGGTGCAGATGGTGCGCGAGCAGATCGGCGCGGTGGCCGCCTTCAAGGAGGCGGTGGTGGTGCCCCGGCTGCCCAAGACCCGCTCGGGCAAGATCCTGCGCGGCACCATGCGCAAGATCGCCGACGCCCAGGGCTTCAGCGTGCCCTCCACCATCGACGATCCCACCAGTTTGGACGAGATTCGACAGGCCTTGCAGACCATCGGCTACGCCCAGGCCAAGGGCTAGCCGTTAGTCCGGGGGAGGGGGTTGGGGCCCTGGTCCGCTGGACCAGGGCCCCTTTCCGCTGCCGGGCTCCGGGGGAAGCGCGGCTAGAACTCGGTGAAGTTCTCGTCCAGGGGAATGATGTCCTCGGGCCGCTTGGCCTTGGTCTTGACCGGGGCTTCCAGGCGCTTGGGCCTGGCCATCGGCGCCTTCAG
>JAIUYB010000172.1 GCA_020216625.1 Desulfarculus sp. | reverse complement strand
TGCCACGCCCATCCACCCCAGCAGAAGGTGCTGGGGGTGCTGGACGTGGCCTACCGCCTGGACGACCTGGACCGGCGTCAGCAACGCCAATTCTGGCAGACCTTGGCCTTCGCGGTGGGCCTGTTCCTGGTGGTCTCCACCATCATTGGATTGGCCGTGATCCTCACCGTCAACCGCTCGGTCAAACGCCTGGTGGGCGAGGTGGACAAGGTCGCCGTCGGCGAGCACGGCGAGGTGGTGCCGGTGAGCGCCCCGGACGAGCTGGGCCAGGCGGCCGAGGCCTTCAACCGCATGGCCCGGGAGGTGGCCCGCCGCTCGCGGCTCAAGGACCAGCGCTACGGCCAACTGGTGCACAACTCCACCGACGCGGTGCTGGTCATCGACGACCAGGGCAAGGTGCGGGTGGCCAACCCCGAGGCTGGACGCATCCTGGGGGAGCCCACGGAGCGGTTGGAGGACGCCAGCTTCGCGGAGTTGGTGGTCGAATCCGACCGCTCCAAGGTGCTGGAGGCCATGTACCGGGCCCTGGGCCTGGAGGAGACCAGCCGCACCCTCAGCTTCCGGGTGCTGGCCACCGGGGGAGAGATCAAGGTCCTGGAGGGGCGCTTTCGCCGCCTGGAGGACGACAAGAATCAGCGCGTGGTGCTGGCCAACCTGCGCGACATCACCATTCGCCGCGCTCTGGAGGAGGAGGTTGCCCGTCGGCGGGCCTTCGAGCAGGGCCTGATCCACCAGGCCCTCAACGCCATCATCGCCACGGATGACAAAGGGCTGATCCAGGTCTTCAACGAGAGCGCCGAGGCCCTCTTGGAGGCTCCCTCGGCCGCGGTGGTGGGCCTGCGCGGTTACGGCGACTTCTTCCCCCGGGCCCAGGTGCGCCTGCTGCACCAGAACATCTTTCAAAACCCCCGCCGGGGCGAGGCCATTGTGCGGCCGGGGGTGGTCAAGACCGCCTCGGGCAGGCGCCTGCCGGTGCTCATCTCGGCCCGACCCCTGTTCCTGGACGGCCGATTCAGCGGCGCGATGCTTTTCTTGCAGAACCTGCGCGAGTCCAAGGCGCTCAAGGGCCAGCTCATCCGCCAGACCCGCCTGGCCGCGGTGGGACAGACCGCCGCCGGCCTGGCCCACTGCATCAAGAACCTCCTGCACGGCATGGGGGCCGCCGCCTACCTGGTGGACCAGGGGCTGGGCGACGGCGACCTGGAGCTGACCCGCCAGGGTTGGCGCATGGTCAAGCACAACCTGGAACAAGTCAACGGCCTATCCCAGGATCTCTTGGCCTATGCCAAAGACCGAAGGCCGCAGTACCAGCCCTTCGACCTCAATCGCCTGCTGGAGGAGGTGGTCGGATTGGTCGCGGGGCGCGCCCAGGAATTGGGAGTCACGGTGCGGGTGGAGGGCGACCCGGCCTGCGCCCGGGTGGTGCTGGACCCCCACGGCATCCGGCGGGTGGTGCTGAATCTTTTGACCAACGCCCTGGACGCCCTGGCCGAGACCGCCAGCCCCCCGGCCGCGCCCGAGGTGGTGCTGCGCTGTGGCCGGGACGGCTTCGGCCTGGTGACGATCAACGTCATTGACAACGGCCCCGGCATCACTCCCGAGGTGAAGCGGCACCTTTTTGCCGGCCTTTTCTCCACCAAGGGCAGCCGGGGCACAGGTTTGGGCCTGCTGGTCAGCCAAAAAATCGTGGAGGAGCACGGTGGGGCCATCGACTGCTTCAGCATGCCCGGCCAGGGGGCGCGCTTCACGGTGGTGATGCCGGACCTGGCCGAGGCCGAGGCCGCGCCGGCCTCGGAGGTCTGATCGCGCGCGGCGGGTCAGCGACGCAAGGCCTGGAGGGCCATCCCCAGGGGACGCCCCCCCACCGGCCGGGCGAACAGCGGGCCCAGCAGCGCCTGGAGCCGGGCCTGGTGCTGAGGCGGCACCGGTAGGCCGGGCAGGTTCTCGCAGACCACCAAGTTGGCTGGCTCCCCCCCCAACACCCGAGACACCACCGACCCCAGGTAACCGAATCCACCCCCGGCGTCGGCCTGCTCCACCAACTGGAAAAACACCGTGTCCAGGGTCACCCACCAGGGGTCCTGCTCGGCTCGCCCATCCGGGGGGCATCGCCTGCGAGAGGCCATGGCCCGACAAGCCAGGGGCCGGGCCTCGTATGCCTGGCAAAGACCGTCGGCCAGCAGGAGGCAGGCACGGCCCGAGGGCGGGTCGGGCTCGGCCGGGGGGTCTTCCTGGGCCAGGCACATCCGGGCCAGGGCGTTCATGCTCCAGGCTGGCCGGGGCTCCTCCGGGGCGGCGTCCCCGGCCAGACGCTCCAGCAGGTCCTCCCGCCCGGCCAGGCGCAAACGCTCCACCAGATGCGCCGCCTCCAGGGTGGTTAGCTGCACCCGGTCCCGGCAACAGGCGGCGCAGCCCGGCGCGCAGGCCGTCTCCCGCTCCCGCGTCAGCTCGGCATGGGCGCGATATAGCTCCCGCAGCACCAGGTCTGCCAGACTCAATCCATTGTTATCGCTGCTCATTTTAACAATACTCCCCACCAGCGCGCGCCCGTTCGCCGCGTTGACAGTGCCGTATCACACGCCTATATTTAGCGTGATATCATCAAATGGAAACCACCAACCGCCAACATAGCGACGCGCGACGGCCGGTTGGAGGTCAAGATACCGGGTTGGTTCGATTTTCGTTCCATGTCGCAGGAGTCTGCCGACCATGCAAGCTATCAAGCCGCCACGCCAGAGGGAAGTCACCTGCCCCAAGTGCAAGCGAGTCTTTCTGACCAGCCTGTTGGGTGTGGCCTATTGTCCCTATTGCCGGACTCCCACCAAGCTCGAACCGGGATTCAGCCCCACCCGCTGAGGCGCTCAGCCGGCAGGGGATGATCGGTCCGCGTGGGCATCCGAGCCTGGCTCCGACTGGCCCGGCCAGCCGGCCGGGTGCGAACCCGCCTTGGCCCCACCACCCAGGACAACCATCCATGAACGCCCAACTGCCCACCACCGAGATCAGTGGACCGCCAAACCTCTACCCTGGTTTCGTACACTTCGCCCTGCGGGCCCTGGTGCCAGGCACCGAGGCCCCTTGTGAAATCCGCTTGGAGACCATCCCCCCCCACCAGCGAGACCCGCGCCTGGTGGTGGCCCTGCCCAGACACGCGGAGATCGCCCCCGCCTGGCGTCAGCGGTTGCTGCAAAGCGGCGTCACCCACCTCTTCGCCCCCCTGGAGGAGCTGGATCTGCTGCTGGCCTATTTATCCCAGCAATCCCAACTGGTTTTGGCCGGACCAGCCGCAGGGGCCGATCCCACCCTGGGCAGTCTTCTGGCCTATGAGCACGCCCTCTGTTGCCTGAAGGCCGCCCTGTTGGACCCGCGCAACGGCCGCCGCCTGGGGCTGGGAGCCGCCACCGTGCGAAAGCTGGTGGGCATGATCTGGGACAACGACACCACCCGCCAGGCGATGCTCAAGGTGCTATCCCGCGACCAGGAGTTGGCCAGCCACGGCCTCAACACCTGCCTGCTGGCTGTGGGTTTCGTCCGCCGCCTGGGCTGGTCCCGCCTGACGGCCGAGCGCCTGGGCCTGGCCATGTTCTACCACGACCTGGGCCTGGTGGACCTGGACCACCCCGGGCCCGACGACGCCATCTGGGACGGCATCCGCGAAGGCAAATCCATCGAGGACCATCCCCGCCTGGGCAGGGACCTTCTGCTGCGGGTGGAGGGCCTGGACCCGGGGGTGCCAGAACTGGTCTACAGCCATCACGAGAACCTGGACGGCAGCGGCTATCCCCGGGGGCTGTCCGGCGAGGCCATCGACCGCGAGGCCAGGGTGGCCCGCATCGTGGACATCTACGAGACCGGCACCTCTGGCGCCGGCGGACGCCAGTACATGAACCCCTACGCCCTGCTCCTGGTCATGCGCAACGAGATCGGCCTCTGGCTGGACCGTCCGCTCCTGGAGCAATTTGTCCGTTTCCTGGGCCATATCTAGCCTCGTCGGCCCGGACCCGCGCACCTTGACAGGCCAGCGTTGCGGGACCTATGCTCAAAGAAGGCAAGGATTCCGGTCGGGTGTATGGTCATTCATTCTTGGATGGCTGGATGGGTCCTTGCCAAACCCATCTCGGGAGGTGATTGGTCATGAAGGCTGGGGTTGTCTTCACCGGTACCGGTCCGATCCTGATCCTGACCAGCTTCGCGTCCTTCGATGACGCCAAGTTCGTCGAAAAGCTGGCGCGCAAGGGCATCATCAAGTACATCGCTCATGAACTGGACCTGGAATTGGTCCGCCAACGCTATGGCCAGCACTTCGAGGTGATCCTGGGCGACCTGAAGCAGGACGACGACCTCCGGGTTCTGGACTATAACGGACACAATGTGTTCTACAACTTCTCCTTCAAGGAGTGGGGGCCGCCCATCCTGCACGAATAGTCCGGCTTGGACGCGGGCGGGGCCTTGACCGCCCTTCGGGGCGGTGATATGCTGCTGCCGATTGGAGGTTTGGGCTCACATGACACTCGCCGGCCGTCGATTTTTGGGCTTCTACTATTGCCCGGCCGCACGTGTCCGCCGGCCCTGACTCCCCTCAACCAGACCCAGCCACCAGTCAGCCGCGGACCAGCCAAACCGGGTCCGCGGCTGTTTGTTTGCGCCCAGGCCAGGAGGTTCCAATGCCCATCGCGCAAAAGATCGCCCAGTTCATCGACCGTTCCAGTTGGATCCGGGCCATGTTCGAGGCCGGGGCCAAGCTCAAGGCCGAGAAAGGGGCCGAGAACGTCTACGACTTCTCGCTGGGAAATCCCAACCTGGAGCCGCCCGAGGCCTTCTACGAGGTCATTGGCCGTCTGGCGGCCAATCGCACCCCGGGGTTGCACGCCTACATGCCCAACGCCGGCTTCCCGGCGGTGCGGGCCAAGGTGGCCGACCACCTGACCAAAATCCACGGCGTCAAGTTCAGCGCCGACGAGGTCATCATGACCGTGGGCGCGGGCGGGGCCCTGAACGTGACGTTGAAGGCCCTGGTGGACCCAGGGGCCAACGTGGTGGTGCCCACGCCCTACTTCGTGGAATACGACTTCTACCTGGACAACCACGGCGGGGTGGTCAAGCGGGTGCCCACCCGGGCCGACTTCGGCCTGGACGTGGCGGCCATCGCCGCGGCGGTGGACGACCAGACCTGCGCGGTGCTGATCAACAACCCCAACAACCCCTCCGGCGCGGTCTACCCCGAGGACCAGATCCAGGCCCTGGGCCAGGCGCTGACCGAGGTGAGCCAGAAGCGGGGCCGGCCGGTCTAC
The DNA here is from genome assembly GCA_020216625.1 of Desulfarculus sp. Classification (GTDB taxonomy): domain Bacteria; phylum Desulfobacterota; class Desulfarculia; order Desulfarculales; family Desulfarculaceae; genus JACRDC01. The sequence goes on along the minus strand of JAIUYB010000172.1, from coordinate 563 downwards.
CTGATCAGCGACGAGCCCTACCGCCAGTTGGTGTACGACGGTGCCACCGTGGCCTCGGTCTTCGCCGCCTATCCCCACAGCCTGGTGGTGACCAGCTTCAGCAAGAACCTGAGCCTGCCCGGCGAGCGCATCGGCTATGTGGCCGCCCATCCGGCCATCGCCGACAAGGGCCAGCTCATGGCCGGCATGAACCTGGCCAACCGCATTTTGGGCTTTGTCAACGCCCCGGCCATGATGCAGTTGGCGGTGGCCGAGCTTCTGGACAAGGTGGCCGACGTGGCCCAGTACGCCAAGAAACGCCGCCTGATCTGCGACGTGCTCACGGACGCGGGTTTCGAGTTCAGCGAGCCCAAGGGGGCCTTCTACGTCTTCCCCAAAAGCCCCATCGCCGACGACGTGGCCTTCGTGCGCGCGGCCCAGGAGGAAAACCTGCTCCTGGTGCCGGGTTCGGGCTTCATGGGCCCCGGCTATTTCCGCATCGCCTACTGCTGCGCCGACGAGACCATCATCCGCTCGGCCCCAGCCTTCAAGCGGGTGCGTGCCCGGATCTAACCCCGGCCCCG
>JAIUYB010000171.1 GCA_020216625.1 Desulfarculus sp. | reverse complement strand
GGTGCTGATCCGCGACCGTGAATGGAGGCTTTTAGCCGCCACCCCGGACATGCGCTTCCCGACCGCGGTCAGCGACATCACGATGGGGCTCAACGCCGGCTCCACCCTGATCTCCACCAGCACTTACGGCCAGTGCCGCCTGCACCTGGCGCGGCCCGACGGCGGCGTCCAGACCATCCTGGAACAAGACGCCTGGGGATTCGCGCGGGTGGACAACGCCGACGGCCTGGCCTACCTGGCCCTGGAGGACGGGCGGGTGCTGTGGTCCACGGTCAGCGACCTGCTGAACTGGCGGGAGTGCATTTACCACAAACCCGCCGGGCGGGCGGAGCGGATCGAGATCCTGGGCGAACCCCTGCGTCATCCCCGCACCGGCGCGATGCTGTTCCCCACCCGCGACGCGCAGCGGGGGGCCATCGGTATTTACCAACCGCGCCTGGCCGACGGCGAGGTGGTGCTGGAGCAGGTGGCCTGGCAGGAGGGGGCCGGAGATTGGGCGGTGAAGCTGGCCGAGGTGGACGGCCAGGTGTTCGTGGGCTCGGGCCTGCGCACCGGCGATCCCGAGGACCTCACGCCCGGGGTGATCTATCGCCTGGAGCTGGAGCCGATGACCGCCGGGGCGCCCACCGAGGTCGGCCCGGTCAGCCCCTGGATTATAAAATGGCTGCCTTGCTGTCGTTGAACCAGACCGCCAAACTGGGTTGTCATGTTTATAACTATGGCCTTGGAGCCGATGGTGAAGCCATAATGGGTTCCAATGGCGGGAGCGGTCCGCAACCACGTCGATGGCGCATGCGCCCGGCGCGGCGCATGCGGATCGGGGGACCGCCGGGCCCTGGCCACCTCCCGCCCCTGGATGCCGGCCCGCGACGGCTGGCGAGACGCACCTCGCCCCTTTGGCGCCACGGAGTACGCGTGATGAATCGCATAGCGAGTCAACCTCGCCTGGCAAGGCCCTCCCACGGCCGTTTCTGGCCGGTCCTCTTGTCTGTCCTGGCGGTCCTTTTCCTGGCTGGGTGCCAGGACAAGCCCTCCCCATCTGCGCTGGCGCCAGAGGTGGAGGTGCTGGCGGCGCCCCCCCGGGACGTGCCGATCCACTATGAATGGGTGGCCAGCCTGGACGGCATGGTCAACGCCACCATCCGGGCCCAGGTGCAGGGCTATCTGATCAAGCGCAATTACCAGGAGGGCTCCCTGGTCAAGAAAGGCCAGGTGCTGTTCGAGATCGATCCCCGCACCTTCCAGGCGGCCCTGAACCAGGCCCTGGCCAATCTGGCCCAGGAAAAGGCCCTGTGGGAGACGGCCCAGTCCAACCTCAAGCGTATCCGCCCCCTGGCGGCGCAAAAGGCGGTGAGCCAGAAGGACCTGGACGAGGCCTTGGGCAGCGAGCAGTCGCGGGAGGCGACGGTGCAGGCGGCCCAGGCGGCGGTGGACAAGGCCCGCCTGGATCTGGGCTTCACAAAAATCATTTCGCCCATCGACGGGGTGGCCGGCATCGCCAAGGCCCAGATCGGCGACCTGGTGGGGCCCGGCAGCACCGAGGAGCTGACCACCGTCTCCACGGTCAACCCCATCAAGGTCTTTGTCGGTATCAGCGAGCGCGATTACCTGCAGGCGTTCGAGACCAGCCAGGGTGGCAAGGAGGAAGCCCGGCTCCCCCTGGATCTGATCCTGGCCAATGGCAATCTTTATCCCCATAAGGGCCATTTCATCTTCGCCGACCGCCAGGTGGACCCAGGCACCGGGACCATCAAGGTGGCGGCCCTGTTCCCCAACCCAGATAACTACCTGCGGCCCGGCATGTTCGCCCGGGTGCGCGTCCTGCTGGAGATGAGGCGGGGAGCCATCGTCATACCCCAGCGGGCGGTGAGCGAGGTGCAGGGGCGCTTCCTGGTGGCGGTGGTGGGGGCCGATGACAAGGTCGACATCCGTCCGGTCAGGGTGGGCGAGCGCATCAAATCCGACTGGGTCATCGAGGAGGGAATCAAGCCGGGCGAGAGAGTGGTGGTCGAAGGCGCCATGAAGGCCCGTCAGGGCCAGGCGGTGAGGCCCAAGCCCTTCACGCCATCACCGTCGCACACCGCGCCCGCCTCCGAGCGAGGTTAGAGCCCATGTCTCGGTTCTTCATCAACCGTCCCATCGTGGCCATGGTCATATCCATCCTCATGGTCATCATCGGTCTGGTGGCCTATAGCGGGTTGCCCATCGCCCAGTTCCCGGACATCGTGCCCCCGGCGGTCAAGGTCAACGCCACCTTCACCGGCGCCGACGCCCTGACCGTGGAGGAGTCGGTGGCCACCCCCATCGAGCAGCAGATGTCGGGCGTGGACAACATGGACTACATGTACTCCGTCAATTCCAACGACGGGCGCATGCAGCTCACGGTCAACTTCGGGCTCAAGACCGACGCCAACACCGACCAGATATTGGCCCAGATGCGCTCCAGCCAGGCCGACTCCCAACTGCCCAACGACGTGCGCAGCTTCGGGGTGACGGTGCAGAAATCCACGTCCATGCCCCTGGTGCTGTTCGCCCTGTACTCCCCGGGCGGCAGCTATGACGAGACTTTCCTGGCCAACTACGCCTACATCAACATCAACGACCAGATGACCCGGGTCAAGGGCGTGGCCAGTGTCACCGTATTCGGCGCCGGTCAATACGCCATGCGGATTTGGGTGCGGCCCGACCGCCTGGCCAAGATGGGCATCACCATCCCCGACATAGTCAACGCCGTCAACACCCAGAACACGGTCAACCCCGCCGGCCAGGTGGGGGCCGAGCCGGTGCCTCCGGGCCAGGAATTCACCTATGCCGTGCGCGCCGCCGGCCGCCTCCAGACCGAGGAAGAGTTCGCCCGCATCGTGCTCAAGGCCAACCCTGACGGCACCCTGGTGCGCTTGGGGGACGTGGCCCGCCTGGCCCTGGGGGCGCAGAGCGAGAACATCAAGGCCCGGCTGAACGGCAAGTCCTGCGCCCTGCTGGCTCTCTACCAGATGCCGGGCTCCAACGCCCTGGAGGCGGCCGAGGAAGCCAAGGCGCTGATGGCCCAACTGGCCAACAGCTTCCCGCCCGACCTTGAATACGCCGTGGCCCTGGACACCACCCTGCCCATCACCGAGGGCATGAAGGAGATCCGGCAGACCCTGCTGGAGGCCCTGGCCCTGGTGATCGTGGTGGTCTTCATCTTCCTCCAGGGCTGGCGGGCCACCCTGATCCCCCTCCTGGCGGTGCCGGTGTCCCTGGTGGGCACCTTCATGCTCTTCCCCCTGTTTGGCTTCTCGATCAACACCCTGTCGCTGTTCGGCCTGGTGCTGGCCATCGGCCTGGTGGTGGACGACGCCATCGTGGTGGTGGAGGCGGTGGAGCACCACATCGAGGGGGGCCTGCCGCCCAAGGAGGCCACCCTCAAGGCCATGGAGGAGGTCTCCGGCCCGGTCATCGCCATCGCCGTTATCCTGGCCGCGGTCTTCGTGCCCACCGCCTTCATCCCCGGCATCACCGGCCGGCTCTACCAACAGTTCGCGGTGACCATCGCCATCTCGGTCATCATCTCGGCCTTCAACGCCCTGACCCTGAGCCCGGCCCTGGCCGCGCTGCTCCTGCGGCCCAAAGGGGACTCGACCGGCCCTCTGCAGGGCTTCTACCGCTGGTTCAACCGCGTCTTTGGCCGCGCCGCCGACGGTTACCGCGACACCTGCGGCCTGGCCATCCGCAAGAGCGTGGTGAGCGTGCTTTTCCTGGTGGGCGTGGCGGCGCTTTCGGGAATGATGGGCAAGGCGCTGCCATCATCCTTCCTGCCCGAGGAGGACCAGGGCTATCTCTTCGCTGGCCTGCAACTGCCCGACGCCGCCAGCCTGCAACGCACCGACGAGGTCTGCCGCCAGGCCGAGAAGCTGATCCAGCAAACCCCGGGCGTTAAGTACTGTTCCACCATCGTGGGCTACAACATGATCAGCTCGGTGGCCAACACCTACAGCGCCTTCTTCTTCGTGACCCTGGAGGATTGGGCCGCGCGCCAGAAGCCCGAGGAGAAATACGAGGCGCTCAAGGGCGCGGTCACCCGCAAGCTGGCCGGCCTGAGCGGCGCCGTCGGCTTCGCCTTCTCGCCACCGGCCATCCCTGGCATCGGAACCAGCGGCGGCGTGACCTTCGTGCTGGAGGACCGCGCCGGCAAGGATCTGGACTTCCTCGACGACAACCTGGCCAAGTTTCTGGCCGCGGCCAGAAAGCGCCCGGAGCTGGCGATGGTCAGCAGCACCTTCCGGCCCTCGGTGCCCCAGATCTTTGTGGACGTGGACCGCGACAAGGCCATGCGTCAGGGCGTGAATCTGGGCGACGTCTACCGCACGCTGCAAAGCTTCTTGGGCAGCGGCTTCGTGAACTACTTCAATCGCTTCGGACGCCAGTGGCAGGTCTACGTCCAGGCCGAGGGCGACTATCGCACCAGGATCGCCGATGTGGGCTTGTTCCATGTGCGCAATCAGCGGGGCGACATGGTTCCCCTTTCCGCCTTGACCACCACCCGCAACGCCTCCGGTCCCGAATTCACCATGCGCTACAACCTCTACCGCGCGGCCCAGATCAACGCCGAGGCGGCGCCCGGCTACAGCTCGACCCAGGCCATGGTCGCCCTGGAGGAGGTCTTCCACCAGACCATGCCCCGGGAGATGGGTTTCGACTACCTGGGCATGTCCTTCCAGGAGGATCAGGCCCGCAGGGGCGTTTCTCCTCTGTTCATCTTCGGCTTCTCGCTATTGTGCGTCTTCCTGATCCTGGCCGCCCAATACGAGAGCTGGTCCCTGCCTTTCAGCGTTCTGCTGGCCACGCCCATCGCCGTGGCCGGGGCCTTCGCGGCCCTGTTGCTCCGGGGTCAGGAGAACAATGTCTACGCCCAGATCGGCCTGGTGATGCTGATCGGACTTTCGGCCAAGAACGCGATCTTGATCGTTGAGTTCGCCAAGATGGAGTACGAGCGGGGCCGGCCCCTGGTGGAGGCGGCTCTGGAGGGGGCCCGCCTGCGTCTGCGGCCGATCCTGATGACCTCCCTGGCCTTCATCCTGGGCTGCGTGCCGCTAGCCCTGGCCAAGGGGGCGGGGGCCATCGCCCGCCAGGTGATGGGCACGGCGGTGATCGGAGGCATGGTGGCGGCCACGGCCATCGCGATCTTCATCGTGCCGGTGACTTTCTATGTGATGGAAAGGTTGATTCGCAAGAAATCGGAAGGCCCTGGCGACGGCCCAGGCCAGGAAGGAGGCGGCCATGCCTAGAGCCTTCACCGCCGTTGTCCTGGCCCTGGCCCTGGTCGCGGGGGGCTGTCTGGTGGGTCCTGACTACCAGCGCCCGGAGGTGGAAACGCCTTCGGCCTGGCGGCTGGACGCTCAGCAATCGCGCCAAATCGCCCAGGCCGGCTGGTGGCGTCAATTCGGCGACCCGGTTCTGGAAGAGCTGATCGATGTCGCCCTGCGGGAGAACCTGGATCTGCTCATCGCCGCCGCCCGGGTGGAGCAGTACGCGGCCCTGTATGGCGTGGCGCGGGCCGACCTCTTCCCCCAGGTCGGGGCCAGCCTCGACGCCCAACGGCAGCGGGTCAGCGAGCAAGGGGCCAACCCGCTGCCCTCCGGCTACCAGGTGACGGCCAACAGCCTGCAGGGCGCCCTCAACGCCAGCTGGGAGGTGGACCTCTGGGGCCGGGTGCGCCGGGCCAACCAGGCGGCGCGGGCCAATCTGCTGGCTAGCGAGGAGGGGCGCCGGGGAGCGGTGCTCTCCCTGGTGGCGGCGGTGGCCGGGGCCTACGTCAACCTGCGCAGCCTGGACCACCAACTGGAGATCGCCCGCCGCACCGCCGAGCTGCGCCGTGATTCCTACCGATT
>JAIUYB010000170.1 GCA_020216625.1 Desulfarculus sp. | reverse complement strand
AGCGAAGCCCCGACCGCCGCGCCCGCGGGCGCTAATTTGGCGCCACGACAGGCGGCGTCACCAATCCGCGTCGCCATCCGGCGAGACGCCCCGCCCGGGTACCAATGGTCGGTGCTCTCCCGGTCGGGGGCCGGATTAGCCGGCGTCGCCCCAGGCAGCGGCTGGGGTCCGGGATCGGTGCGTCGTTAAAACTTGGGGCAGGTGGTCTCCGTGGAAGCTCGCTCGGGTGGCATGGCCCGAGTTGGGCGTGCTGCCAGAAACATTTCGAGATGAATAAAGCATGTGTTTTGTGTTTCCGAGGCTTTGGGCCCGTGAGCAAAGTTATTCATGGCTGTGGTAGGACGCTAAATGTGTTAGCAATCATCGTGCCGGGCAATTAACGCGAATCATTACGGACAATTAGTCGTAACAGGCTGATATGGCGATGACGGGCGTTTAAAGGGCGCAATGCAGCAGTTAATTTGTCTCGTCGCGCAAGACGATAGTCCCGCGCACCAAGACAAATGTCTTACAAAAGCGGATTCGGAGCGGACGGTCAGGGCTTGGGCATGTCCCCCGAAGCTCCCCGCGAGGAGGGCGCGCCTGGCGGGGTGGCGGGCATCAGGGGCAAATCGCTGGGCTGGACCGCGCCGCCGCAGGGCTGGCGGTTGAAGATCAGGATGCTGATGCGCCGGTTGCGGGGATCGTTGGGCTGGCTGGGAATCAGGGGCTGGGTGGCGGCGTAGCCGGCCACGCGCAGGATGCAGTCGGGGTTGATCCCCGCGTCCTCCATGATCTTGCGGGCGGCCGAGGCCCGCTCGGTGGAGAGCTCCCAGTTGGTGAAGCGGCTGCTGGCATAGTGCAAGGCGTCGGTGTGGCCCTCGATGGCCACCTTCTCGCCCAGGCGGCGCAGGTTCTTGGCCAGCACGCTCAGAATCTCCTTGCCGTCCTGCGAAATCTGGGTGCCGCCCAACGGGAAGAGCGAACCGCCGGTCTTGTCCACCACCTGCACCCGCACTCCGCCGTCGAAGGTGTCGATGATGATCTGATCCTGCAAGGTAACCAGACTGCCCTCCACCTCCTTTTGCAACAGGTCCAGAACCTCCTGTTGGCGGGCGGCCTGTGCCTTGGCCTCGGGACCGGAGGGCACCGGGTTTTGGGCCGCGGTGTCTTCGTCGGCGGTCTGCAGGGCCGATCTGGCGGCTGGGGGCGCGGGCGCGGGCGGAGTGACGGGCAGGTTCAGGTCCAGGGCGCTGCCGGAGCTGAAGATGCTGAATTCCTGGAAATACTTCGAGAGCTGGGCCTTTTGCTGAGGGCTGGCCACGTTGAGCAACCACATCAGCAGGAAGAAGGCCATCATGGCGGTGACGAAGTCGGCGTAGGCCACCTTCCAGCTGCCGCCGTGGGGGGCGTCGTGCCCGCCTTTTTTCCTGCGCGACATGACGCTCTCCTAACCCTTGCGCAGCACCGCCTCCAGCTCCTCGAAGCTGGGGCGTTCGCTCAAGGGGATGGCCCGGCGGGCGAACTCCAGGGCCACCACCGGGGCCGCGCCGGCCACGGTGGACAACAGGCCCACTCGCACCACCTCCAGCAGGCCCATGCGCTCATGGTGGCGGTGGGCCATGTTGGCGGCCAGGGGGCCCACGAAGCCATAGCACATCAGCACGCCCAGGAAGGTGCCCACCAGGGCCGCGCCGATGGAGTGGCCCAGGACCTCCGGCGGCTCGGAGATCTTGCCCATGGTCAACACCACGCCCAGCACCGCGGCCACGATGCCCAGGCCGGGCAGGGAGTCGGCCACCCGGTTGACGCCGGTGGCCGGAACGGCGCCCTCCTTGTCCTGGGCCTCCAGGTCGGTGTCCATCACCTCCTCCATCTGCTTGGGCTCCATGCCGCTGGTGATGTAGACCTTGAGGTTGTCGCAGAGGAAGGCCAGCACCTGGGTGTTGGCCAGGACGCCGGGGTATTTCTTGAACACCGCGCTCTCGTGGGGCTTGTTGACGTGGCCTTCCACCGAGATCAGGCCATCGCGACGGGCCATGCGAAACAACTCGTTCATGGCCAGTAGGAGCTCGAGATAAAGCTCCTTGTTGGGATCCTTGGCGGTGAAGACCCCGATCAACTCCTTGATGGTGTGGATGATCACCTTTTGGGGGGCGGAGATGGCGAAACCGCCGAGAGCCGCGCCCATGATGATCAGCACCTCGATGGGCTGGAACAGGACGCTGAGGTTGCCACCCTCCAGGATGTAACCGCCGATAACCGCGCCAAGGACCACCACTATGCCAATGATCGCGAACATGTCTTCCTCGGTCAGCGCCGTCTTGGTCCGAGAGTTAACCCAACCGCGAGAGAAGATGCAAATAGATTGCCACAGGACGGCCCAAAATTGCAGCCTCTGTCGCGCGAACCCAGGCCAGGGGCGGCGGACGCTCTCCGGCGGGCGGGGCCAGCCGGACTGCGGCCAGGAGTCAGGCGGATTGCCACGAGAATATTCTACGCGAGCATCTGAGATTTCGCACGCTTGGAAGATGGCCGCCCTGATCGGCCTCGGAGCCGGGCGGCCGGGGACGTAGGTAAATGACTTACATGAAAATCCATAATGGGCCGAATTGACCACTCCACCACCCCGGGCCTAAGCTCCAGGTTGTGATAGTGGGGAAAGGGTGGGCAAGGCTTTTTGCAAGGAGGTTTGGCATGACCGGCTTTGGCAAGAGAATGGCCCTGATCCTGGGCTGCCTGATGCTGCTTGGCTTGGGCGCGGGCGCGGCCCTGGCCGCGGACACCATCAAGGTGGGCGTGGTGCTGCCCTTGACTGGCTCCCAGGCCAAGTTCGGGGAGATCGAGAAAAACTCCTTCCTGATGGCCCTGGATGAGATCAACGCCGCTGGGGGAGTCAATGGCAAGAAGATCGAGCTGATCATGGAGGACGACACCGGCAAGCCCGACGTGGGCCGTTCGGCCATCGAGAAGCTCATCACCCAGGACCAGGTTTCGGTCATCACCGGCGGCTACTCCTCCTCGGTGACCTTCGCCATGGCCGCCGTGGCCCAGCAGCGCAAGGTGCCCTTCGTGGTGGTCACCGGCAGCGACGACAAGATCACCGAACAGAATTGGAACTACGTGTTCCGCATCAACCCCCCGGCCAGCGAGTATCCCAAGGCCCTGGGCAGCTTCCTCACCGAGGTCGTCAAGCCCCAGAGCGTGGCGATCCTGTATGAGAACACCAACTTCGGCCAGTCCTCATCCAAGGCGTTCGTCAAGGATTGCGAGGAGATGGGCCTGAAAATCATGATGAAGGAGGGCTACGAGGCCGGCGCGGTGGACTTCAAGCCGCTCCTGACCAAGGTCAAGGCCGCCAACCCCGACCTGATCTACATGGTCAGCTACGTCATGGACGCCAGCCTCCTGATGCGCCAGGCCAAGGAGCTGGACATCAATCCCAAGTTGTTCGTGGGCGGCGGCGCGGGCTTCACTCTGCCCGAGTTCGTCAAGAACGCGGGCCCGGCGGCGGAATACGTCTTCTCGGCCACCCTCTGGACCGAGACGGTGCCCTTCCCCGGGGCCAAGGAATACGTCAAGAAGTACGCCGACAAGTACAAGGAGAGCACCGAGTATCACGGAGCCGAGGCCTACGCCGGCATGTACGTGGTGGCCGATGCCCTCAAGCGGGCCAAGGCCATCGAGCCCGATGCGGTGCGCGAGGCCCTGGCCGCCACCGACCTGATGACCGCTTTCGGGCCGGTGAAGTTCATCAGCTACGACAAGAAGACCCAGCAGAACCGGCTGCCCACCTACCTGGTTCAATGGCAGAAGGGCGAACTGGAGACGGTTTGGCCCAAGGACTTGGCCACCAAGCCCGCCGTTTTCCCGGTGCCCAAGTGGAACGAGCGCTAGGACCTACCGACCGGGACCCCGCCCCGCGGCGGGGTCCCCGCGCCGCTCCGGGGAGCGGGACATGGCTTGAAAAGGCGGGTTGAATCATGGATGTGCTGCTGCAAACCCTGGTGGCCGGGCTGCTCAAGGGCGGTCTCTACGCCTTGATCGGCATCGGCATGACGCTGATCATGGGTGTGATGGGCATCATCAACCTGGCCCACGGCCAGATGATGATGGTGGCCATGTACCTGACCTTCGTGCTCTTCACCTTCCTGGGCCTGGACCCCTACTTCAGCCTGCTGTTAACCATGCCGGCCCTGTTCCTGCTGGGCGCGGCGGTGCAACGCTGGGCCTTGAACCCGCTATTGAAGGTGGAGTCGCTCCTGCCCCAGAACCAGGTCCTGATGACGGTGGGCATTGGCATGGTGCTCACCGAGATCATGCGCTTCATCTTCACCAGCAACTACCAGTCGCTCAAGACCGGCTATTCCGACGCCACCTTCTTCCTGGGCAAGATTTCCTTCTCGGTGCCCCTGACCATCGCCTTCCTGGTGGCCTGTCTGTTCACCAGCCTTATGTTCTGGTTCCTGCTCAAGACCGACCTGGGCCGCTCCATCCGGGCGGTGGCCCAGGACGCCGAGGCGGCCCAACTGATGGGGGTCAACGCCGAACGCATCCGCACCATCACCATGGGCCTGGGCGCGGCCCTGGTGGCCGCGGCCGGCACCCTGCTCTTGCCGGTCTACTACCTCTTCCCGGATATCGGCAAACCTTTCACCACCAAGGCCTTCATCATCACCATCCTGGGCGGCCTGGGCTCCACGGTCGGGGCCATCCTGGGCGGGGTCACCCTGGGCCTGGCCGAGGCCCTGGGCTCCACCTTCCTGGGCATGCAATACGAGGATCTGGTGGGCCTGGTGATCTTCATCCTGGTGCTTCTCTTCCTGCCGGGCGGCTTCAAGCGCCTGACTAAGGTGTAGCCATGTTGCGCGAGCGAGGCTGGGAACTGTCCCTGCTGGCGGTCCTGCTGGTCTTTCCCCTGGCTGTGCAGGACGCCTATTTCCGTCACCTGATGATCCTGGTGTTGCTTTGGGTGACCATCGGCACCGGCTGGAACCTGCTGGCCGGCTACACCGGCCAGGTCTCCTTCGGCACCGCCGCTTTCTTCGGGGTGGGGGCCTACACCGCCGGGCTCCTGGCCCACCATCTGGATATCAGCGCCTGGTGGGGGCTGGCCTTGGGCGGACCCTTGGCGGTGCTGGTGGGCTTTCCCTTCGGTTGGATCAGCTTCCCCTTGCGCGGGGCCTATTTCGCCCTGGGCTCCCTGGCCCTGGGGGAGATCATGCGCCTGCTGGCCACGGTCTGGGAGTGGTTGACCGAAGGCATGGTGGGCATCCTGATCATGCAAACCTTCGTCAGCAAGGTGCCCTACTACTACCTGGCCCTGGGCTTGGCCCTGGCCAGCATCCTGGTGATGGAGCTGGTGACCCACTCCCGGCTGGGCTACTACTTCGTCTCCATCCGCGAGGACCAGGACGCGGCGGCCTCCATCGGCATCGACACCACCAAGTACAAGATGATCTCGTTGTCCCTGCACGCCTTCCTGACCGGCACCGCCGGGGCCTTGTACATGAACTACATGGGATTCATCGATCCCCAGGTGGTCTTCAGCCTCAGCGACATCTCCATCATGGCCATCCTGGTGGTGATCGTGGGCGGGGTGGGCACCATCATGGGGCCGGTGGTGGGGGCCTTCGTGATGGTGGCGGTGCAGGAAATTTTCCGCAGCGGCGGGTTCGGGGGGTTGAAGGCCCTGACCCAGGCCGTGGGCGGCGACTTTCTGCCGGTCTTGACCAAGTACATCACCCAGGCCCACGTGCTGGCCTTCGGGGTGCTGGTGGTGGTGGTGATCATGACCCTGCCCAACGGCATCGTGGGCGACTGGTCCCGCATCAAGCGGGCCCTGCGGCGCGGTTAGGAGGCGGCGGCCATGGCCATCCTGGAAGTCAAGAACCTGACCAAGAATT
>JAIUYB010000169.1 GCA_020216625.1 Desulfarculus sp. | reverse complement strand
GGGAAGAGCTGGGCCATTTCTTCGCCGGACTTGAAGTACAGCTCCGGCGGCAGCTTCATGCGGTCCACCTCGGCCAGGGTCTTGCCGGTCTGGATGCACAGCAGCGCGTCGTGGGCCTCGTGGTCCTCGCGTTTGAGGAAATGGCAGTCGTTGCTGGCCACCAGGCCCAGGCCCAGGCGGCGGCCGATCTCGATCAGGCCGGGGTTGACCTTTTTCTGCTCCGGGATGCCGGCGTCCTGCAACTCCAGGAAGAAGTTGCCCTCGCCCATGATGGCCGCGTATTCCTGGGCCGCCTGGAGAGCCAGCTCGTCCTGTTCCTTCATCAACAGGCTGGCCACCTTGCCGTGCAGGCAGGCCGAGAGGGCGATCAGGCCCTGATGGTGCTCGCGCAGGATTTCGAGATCAATGCGGGGCTTGTAGTAGAAGCCCTCCATGAACCCGGCCGAGACCAGGCGCACCAGGTTGTAGTAGCCCTCCACGTCGCTGGCCAAGAGCACCAGGTGATTGGCGATCTCCTGGCCGGGGCGGTGCTCCTTCTCGCGGCGGTCGCCCGGGGCCACGTAGACCTCGCAGCCGATCACCGGACGGATGCCGGCCTTCTGGGCGTACTGATAGAAGTTGATCGCGCCGAACATGTTGCCATGGTCGGTCATGGCCACGCTGTCCATGCCCAGCTCGGCGCAGCGCTTCATCAGGTCGCCGATGCGGATGGCCCCGTCCAGCAGGCTGTAGGCGGTGTGGACGTGGAGATGGACGAAGCTGGAGCTCATCACCCTCCCAAACGGACCCGGAATGGCAAAAGCCGGGCAAGCGCGGAGAATCTGCCGGACATGGACCGCTTCGGGAGGGGGTCTACTCCCACTCGATCGTGGCCGGGGGCTTGGAGCTGATGTCGTAGACCACCCGGTTGACGCCCGAGACCTCGTTGATGATGCGGCTGGATATCTTGGCCAAAAGCTCGTAGGGCACCCGCGACCAGTCCGCGGTCATGGCGTCCACGCTGTCCACGATGCGCAGGGCGATCACGTCCTCGTAGGTGCGCTCGTCGCCCATCACCCCCACGGTCTTGATCGGGGCCAGCACCGCGAAGCTCTGCCAGACCTTCTCGTAGAGACCGGCCGAGCGCATCTCTTCCAAAACGATGGCGTCGGCCTCGCGCAGGGTGTCCAGGCGGGCCTTGGTCACCTCGCCGATGATGCGGATGGCCAGGCCGGGGCCGGGGAAGGGCTGGCGGCTGACGATGGTCTCGGGCAGGCCCAGCTCGCGCCCCACCTCGCGGCCCTCGTCCTTGAATAGCTCGCGCAGGGGCTCCACCAGCTTGAGCTTCATCTTCTCCGGCAGGCCGCCCACGTTGTGGTGGCTCTTGATGGTGGCGCTGGGGCCCTTGAAGGAGACCGACTCGATCACGTCCGGGTAGAGCGTGCCCTGGGCCAGGTAGTCCACCTGGCCGATCTTGGCCGCCTCGGCCTCGAAGACCTCGATGAAGGTGTGGCCGATGATGCGCCGCTTCTGCTCGGGATCGGTGACGCCCTTCAGGCGCGAGAGGAAGGTTTCCGAGGCGTCCACCACCACCAGGTTCAGGCCGAAGGCGTTGCGAAACAGACTCGTCACCTCGGCCACCTCGCCCTGGCGCAGCACCCCGTTGTCCACGAAGATGCTGGTCAGGTTGTGGCCGATGGCCTGGTGCAACAAGAGCGCCACCACCGAGGAGTCCACCCCGCCCGACAGCGCGCAGATGACCTTCCGGTCGCCCAGGCGCTCCTTGAGATCGGCGATGGTGGCGGCGGCGAAGTTGTGCATGGTCCAGATGGGCCGGCAGCCGCATTCCTCCAGCACGAAGGCGGCCAGCATGGTGGCGCCCTGGGGGGTGTGCACCACCTCGGGATGGAACTGGACGCCGTAGATGCGGCGGGCGGGGTCGCCCATGGCCGCCACCGGGGAGTTGTCGCTCACCGCCAGGACGCTAAAACCCTGGGGCAAACGCTCGATGCGGTCGCCGTGGCTCATCCAGACCTGTTGGGGCTCGGCCGGGTCCAGCTCGCGGAAGGGCCCCACCGCCGAACCGACCTCCAGCTTGGCCGGGCCGTACTCGCGCCGCGCGCCCCGGGCCACCACCCCGCCCAACAGGTGGGTGATGATCTGCATGCCGTAGCAGATGCCCAGCACCGGCACCCCCAGGGCCAGCACCCCGGGATCCAGGGTGGGCGCGCCCTCGGCATAGACGCTGGCCGGGCCGCCGGAGAGGATCACGCCACGTGGGTTGTAGGCCCGGACTTCCTCCAGGGGCATGGTGCAGGGGTGGATCTCGCAGTAGACCCGGGCCTCGCGCACCCGGCGCGCGATGAGCTGGGTGGTCTGGGAGCCGAAGTCCAGGATCAGGATCTTCTCGGCGTGGATGTCGCTCATGAGCCCCTCGCGGCCTTGGGCGGATGCCAGGGCTAGACGCCCTCCACCCGGTAGTTGGGCGCTTCCTTGGTGATGGTCACGTCGTGGACGTGGCTCTCGCGCAGGCCCGCGGCGGTGATGCGCACGAAGCGGGCCTTCTCGCGCAGCTCCTCGAGGTTGCGCGCGCCCACATAGCCCATGCCGGCCTGGAGCCCGCCCACCAGCTGGTAGATGGTCTCCGACAAGGGCCCGCGATAGGGCACCCGGCCCACGATGCCCTCGGGCACCAGCTTCTGGGCCGGGTCCTCGGCGTTCTGGCCGTAGCGGTCGCCGGAGCCGGCCCGCATGGCGTCGATGGAGCCCATGCCCCGATAGACCTTGTAGCGGCGACCCTGGTAGAGGATCGTCTCGCCCGGGCTCTCCTCGGTGCCGGCGAACAGGGAGCCGATCATGACCACGTTGGCCCCGCCGGCCAGGGCCTTGGTCAGATCGCCGCTGAACTTGATGCCGCCATCGGCGATGAAGGGAATCCCGGCCGGGCCGCAGACCCCGGCCACCGCGGAGATGGCCGTCATCTGGGGCCCGCCCACCCCGGCCACCACCCGGGTGGTGCAGATGGAGCCCGGACCCACGCCGACCTTGACGCAGTCCACCCCGGCCTCGATCAGGGCTTTCGCCCCCTCGGCGGTGGCCACGTTGCCGGCCACCAACTGGCAGTCGGGATAGGCGCCCTTGATCTGGCGCACCGTGTCCAGCACGTTCTGGCTGTGGCCGTGGGCCGAGTCCAGGCAGAGCACGTCCGCCCCGGCGTCGATCAGGGCCTGGGCCCGCATCAGGCCGTCCGGCCCCACTCCCACCGCCGCGCCGACCCTTAAGCGGCCCAGGTCGTCCTTGGCGCTTTTGGGGTACTTGCGCACCTTCTCGATGTCCTTGATGGTGATCAGGCCCTTGAGGTTGAAGTCCTTGTCCACCACCAAAAGCTTCTCAATGCGGTGCTGGTGCAGGATGGCCTTGGACTCCTCCAGGGTGATGCCCTCCAGGGCGGTGACCAGCTTGTCCTTGGTCATCACATCCGCCACCGGCTGGTCCAGGTTGGTCTCGAAGCGCAGATCGCGGTTGGTGATGATGCCCACCAGCTTCTTGCCCACCACCACCGGTACTCCGCTGACCCGGTAGCGGCTCATCACCTCCAGCACCCTATGCAAAGAGGCGTCCGGCGGCACCGTGACCGGGTCGACGATCATGCCCGACTCGGACTTCTTGACCTTGATCACCTCCAGGACCTGGTCCTGGATGGACATGTTTTTGTGGACAAAGCCCAGGCCACCCTGGCGGGCCAGGCTGATGGCGGTGTCGGCCTCGGTGACGGTGTCCATGGCCGCGGCCACGATGGGGGTGCTGAGGCGGATCTTGCGGGTCAGCCAGGTGCCGGTGTCGACCTCCTTGGGCAGCACCTGGCTCAGGCCGGGCTGCAGGAGCAGGTCGTCGAAGGTCAACCCCAGGGGGTACTCGTGTGCCATCGCCTTCACTCCCAGCGGGCGGCCGCGCCGCCGATTGCCCCGGCCCGAAGCCGGCGCGTCAAATATCATTGGCCAGGTCGTCCAGGAGGATTCCCTCCAGGAGCCCGGCGTCCATCACCGTCAGTCGCTCCAGGGCCAGGCGGTCCAGGAGGCCATCCAGGATGGCCAATCCTCCTAGGATAATGTCGGCCCGCTCCGGCTCCAGGCCGGGGATTCGCCGCCGTTGGGACAGGGGCAGGGCCGCCAGGCGGGCCATCTGGCCCTGGAGTTGTTGGCGGTCCACCACCAGGTTGTCGACCAGCTCGGGCTGGTAGTCGCTCAGGCGCAGCACCAGGCTGGCCAGGGTGGCGGCGGTGCCGGCGCTGGCCACCAGGCGCGCCGCCCGCCGTCCGGACAGAGGCTCCAGCCCATTATGCACCGCCCGGGCCAGGGCCCGCATCTGCTCCGGTGTCGGCGGGTCGGAACGCAGATGGGCCTCGCTCAGGCTAACCGCCCCCAGCTCCAGGCTCAGGGGAGGGACGGCGTCGTCGCAAAGGTCCACCAACTCGGTGGATCCACCGCCCACGTCGGCCAAGAGCGCGCCCTGTAGCGGCCCCTTGAGCCGGCTCAGGGTTCCCAGGCGGGAGAGGGCGGCCTCTTCCGGGCCGGTCAGGATTCGCGCCCGGTCCAGGCCCAGCTCCCGGGCCAGATCGGTCACCAAGGCGGCTCCGTCGCGGGCCTTGCGACAGGCCTGGGTGGCGGCCAGAACCACCCGCTCGGCGCCCAGCTCGCGGGCTAGGCGGGTGAAGGACTCCGCCGCCCGCCGGGCCTCGACCTTGGCCGCGGGATCAAAGGTTCCTCCGTCTCCCAACCCCCGGCCCAACCGAGGGGTGGCCAGGCCCCGCCTGACCGGCCGCCAGCCGTCAGGCCCCACGTCGGCCAGCAAAAAGCGAAGGGTGTTGGAGCCCAGGTCCAGGGCCGCGGCTCGCCGCAAGGCGTTCTCCCGGCAAGGCCCGGATAATCGGGCCATAAACGGAAAGGGCCCGGGGGCCCGGCCCCGCGCGGGGCTGACTCCATTTCTAGCAGACCGGCCCGGCCTTGGCAAGCCCTGGTGGCGCTATCTGGGGATAACTCCCCGGAGAATGACCACAGGATGCTGGGGGTCGTAAAGGTGGGTGACCCAAGACTTGGGGGACTGGTCGATCCCGAGTGGCCAAGGAGGGATGCTCCGGGGCAGGGCATGTGCTATCATGGCCGGCATGAGCCCCTGGGATTTCAAGACCTTTTGGGAGCGCCTGACCGGTGGAGACGCCGTGGCGGAGGTCTCCCAGGAATTGGGTGGCCAGCCGGCCTGGGAGCGGCTGCTGACCCGGGCCGGTTATGCTGGCCAGGCCCAGGGTTTCCTGGTCCGCTTCGGCGACGACCTGCACCGGGCCCTGCCCCTGCGCCTGGATCGCGACAGCCGCCTGGCCCTGGCCGACCACCTGGAGGCGCACCCCCTGGTGACGGCCGCCCGGGCCCAGGCCGCCACGGGCTATCCGTCCGGCGAGACGCCGCGCCCGGCCAGCCAACTGGAGATGTCGCCGGAAAAAACCGCCGCCCTCTGGCCCTGGCTCAGCGGCCAGGGCTTCCTGCGCCTGAGCCGGTCCTGTTTTCTCTCCGGCGACGAGGAGTTGGGCCACGCGGCCCTGGCCCACCTGGACCAAGTGTGCGCGGCCAACCCCCCCCTCATGGGACCAGCCTGGACCACGGCTGAACTCCTGGCTCTGCGGGCGGTCAACTGGCTGTGGGGACTGCGTTTCCTGGGGCCGCTGCACGGCCTGGACCAGCAGCTTCTAGGCCGGGTCGTGGTTCATCTGGAGGTTATCGCCCAGACCTTGATGCAGGCCCTGGACGACCAGGAGACCGAAGCCGAGCCTGAAGGCGCGGCCCCGGCCGCGGCGCTGATGCACCTGGGCCGGGCCTTGGTCTGCCTGCCGGAGGCGGCCGAATGGTTGGCGGCAGGGGCGCGCGGCCTGG
>JAIUYB010000168.1 GCA_020216625.1 Desulfarculus sp. | reverse complement strand
CGGACAGGACCAGCGCCAAGGCCAGGCCCTGACCATCCACGGCGGCGGCCAGGTGGATCGTCACCAACCGTCCCCGGCTGTCACTGGCCTGGCGGGTCTGGGCTTTTCCAACCCCTACCTTTTGGGTCATTTCCAGGATCGCCGCCAGAAGGAGTTGGTCGGGCATCACCTCCAACAGGTGCCGGCCTTGGATCTGCTCCAGCGGCAGGTCGAAGACCCGGGCAAAGGCGGGGTTGGCCAGGGTGACCTGGTTTTGACCGTCCAGCAGCAACACCGGCTGGTCCAGGGCCTGGGCCAGGGCCGGCAGGCGGGGATCGGCGCCCGCCTGGGGCTGGCCTTGGCTGGCGTTGGTCGGCTGATCCGCGGCCGGCACGGGGCCGCCGCAAGACTGGGACAACTTGGCCAACCCGCGGTTGATGCTCTCGGCCAGGGCCTGGGCCTCGGCCCCGCCGCCGGTTTGGGAAACGGCCTCGCGATCGCCCTTCAGGACCGCCTCCAAATCATCGCGCAGGCGGCGCCAGGGTCTGGCGGACAAGCTCAGCACCAGGTATCCCATGCCCGTGGCCAGGGCCAGCGCGGCCAGGAGCCAGAGCAAGGCCATGCGCCAGGCACCGGCTCCCAGGGCCTCCAGGCGGTTGAGGGAAAAGATCAAACGCGCGGTGCCCACCTTGACGAAGGCCCCCTTGGCCGGGTCGAAGACTTTAATGGGCTGGGCCAGGTCGTACTCGCCCGGGCCAGTCTGCCTCAGGATGAACCGTTCGCTGGCCAGCGCCTGGCGAGATAGTGGGTCGTCGGGAACCTGGTGCAGTTGGGAGACCGGGGACCAGATCCGGCCGGCGCGGTCGTAGATGAAGACCTGGACCACCCCGTCCGTCTCCTCCACGCCCTTGACGTCCACCAGCATCTCGTCGTGCTGGCTCAGGGCCTCGCGGTTCACCGCCGCCAGCGTCTGCAGGAGGGCGGCCGCCCTCTCCAGGGCCTGCTCGGAGACGGCCTGGCGCTGAACGCTTAGCAAGGGCAGCGCCGCCAGCATGAAAGCCAGCAGTCCGGTCAGCAGGGCGAGGCCCAACACCTGTCCCCGCCAGCCCAGGCGGGCTTGCCAGCTCCCCAGACCGCCGGCGAGCCCGGGCGAGTCGGGCCTCTCCTCGACCTCCCGGGCCGGCTCCAACTGGCTGGCGGTGAAGGTCAACTCGCTGTCCCCCACCCGGACCAGGTCTCCGCCCACCAGCTCGGCTTGCTCCACCCGGCGACCGTTGTGCCAGGTGCCGTTGGTGCTGCCCAGGTCCACCACCTGGACCTTCTGGCCCTGGACCACGAATTTGCAGTGCCGGCGGCTGGCCTGCTGATCCTCAAGGCGCAGGTCAGCCTCCTCGCCCCGCCCCACCACCGTCTCGCGGCGGGTTAGCTCCAGGTTGCGGCCGGCCGAGGGGCCACCAATCACCTTGATGCCATATTTTAGCCTCACCAGCCGTCCTCCTTGGGGACGAACTCCAGGCGGTCGCCCAGGGCCAGGCCGTCGGCCCCGCCCCCGGCCAGCTCCAGGGCCGAGCCCGCCCCCGCCACCCAGGGCGAGATCCGCCAGGGAGCCATCCGCCGGCACAAACGCAACACCTTGCCGGTCTGGTCCAGGAAGATCACATCGATGGCGAAACGCATGAAAAAGGTGTGGACCTGGCGGCAGGGAGCCAACCACAGGGCCTGCCCCGGCTCCAGGCCGGAACGGCCCAGCAGGCCCCGCGCCCGCGACCAGGGACTGTCGGCCCGCTCCACACGCTTGGCCAGACAACGCCCCCGGGCGGGGTCGAGACATTGATAACCGGTGGCCGGTTTGGTTGTTTCACTCCGCCGATCCGGCGGGGACCAGGTTGGCGAAGGCTTGGTCGAGGCCATGGCTTCAGTAGCCCAGCGCATATTTAAGGATCAGCGGGCCGATGATGATGATGAAGACCGCGGGCATGATGCACAGCACCAGGGGGAACAGGATCTTCTGGGTGGCCTGGGCACCCAGCCTCTCGGCCTGCTGGAAGCGTTCGGTGCGCAGCTTGTCGCTCTGGGCGCGCAACACCTGGCCGATGGACACCCCCAAGCGATCGGCCTGGATCAGCACCGCCACGAAAGAGCTGAGGCTCATGACGTTGCAACGCCAGGCCAGTCCGCGCAGGCCGTCGGCCCGCGAGGCCCCCAATTGGATCTCGCGCAGCATGTCCCCCAGCTCCTCCACCAGGGGGTTGGGCCGCGATTTTTTGACCACCTTGGCCAGGGCTCCCATGAAGTCCAAGCCCGCCTCCACCGACAGGGCCAGCATGTCCGCCACCTGGGGCAAGGCCCGCACGATCTGGCGCTGCCGCAGGTTAACCCGGTCGCGCACCCAACGGTCCGGGAAGTAAAAGCCCAACCAGGCGGCCAGCGGCCAGGCCCACCAAGAGGCGTCGTGCTTGAACATGAACAAAAGCACCAACGCCACCAGGGCCAGGAAGAACTTGTAGGCCCAGAGCTCGTCCAGGCTGATCTCCCCGGTCAGGCCGCCGGCCAGGAGGTCGCGTTGGCGCCGGCGTCGCCAGGTCTCGGCCGGCACCCGGTTGGTCAGGGGAACCAGGCGGACCAGGCAGGGGCGGCTCCATTTCAGCAGGAGCGACCGCGCCACCCGGGTCTTGACCGTGGCCCCCAGAGACTCCAGGGTGTCTTCCTGGCGGCCACGCAGCCAGAAAGCCCGCGCCAGCAGGAAAACCGCGCCGAAGGCGCAGACCAGGATGGCGGCCAGGGTCAGTTGGATCACTTCGGGTCTCCCCTCAGGGCCGGTTGGCGATGATCCGACCGGCCAGGCCGTTGAAACCGTCGCGCAGGGCCGGGGCCAGCAGGTAGTAGGCCAGCACCACCTGGCAGACCACCAGGGCGATCACCAGCATGTATTCGCTGGTGGTCTGGCCCCGCTGGTCGCCCACCAGGCGCCGCAACCCGTTCACGGCCCGACCCTACCTGGCCAGCCGGTAGACCACGGTGGAGCGGCGGCGGTCGTCGATGCCCAGGGCCTTGGCCGCGGTCTCGCTCAAGGCCAGGCCGTCGCCCATCTCCAGGTTGGAGCGGTCGTTGACCACCACCACGACCGTCTTGCCATTGGCCGGGTTCTGCACCTCCAGCCGGGTGCCGAAAGGCAGGCTGGGATGGCTGGCCGTGAGCCGGCGCAGGTCGAAAATCTCGCCGCTGGCGGTGGCGCGGCCTTGATAGGTCATGCCATACCAGACCGCCTGGGTGGTCACGCCCTGCTCCAGCTCGGCCGCGCCGGGCGGGGTCGGGGGCGGGGTGGGCTCGGGGATGGTGGTGCAGCCAGCGGCGAAGAGCCAGACCAGCAAGGCCAGGCCGGCCAGGGCGGCCGGGAGCGACGAGGTGCGCCCCGCGTGATGGATGCCGGTGGTCATAATCGTCCCCTCCATGCCCGGAAGCGGGCCAGTTAGACGTCTATGGTCACGATCTTGCGTATCATCATCCCGCCCACGGCCAGCAACAGGGCCATGAAGCCCAGCATGATCCAGCCCAGGACGCTGGTGAACATGGGCCGCAGGTAGTCGGGGTTTATCATATGGAGCACCCAGGCCAGGACAAAGGGCATGGCGGTGAGGATCATGCCCTGGGCCACCCCCTGGGCGGTGAGGGTGCGGATCTTGCCCCGCACCTTGTCGCGCTCGCTGATGGTATGGACGATGGTGTCGAAGGTCTCGGAGAGGTTTCCTCCGGTCTCGCGCAGGATCAGAACCGCGTTGACCACCAGCGCCAAGTCGTCGCTGTCGATGCGCCGTCCCAGATCCTCCAGGGCCTGATCCAGGCTCATGCCCATCTTCTGCTGGTTGAGCACTAGGCCGATCTCCTGGCTCATGGGCGCGGGCATCTCCCGGGCCACCAGGTCCATGCCCTGGGGCAGGGACAGGCCCGAACGCAGGGCGCTGGCCAGCATGGTCAGGGAGTCGGTAAGCTGGTCCTCGAAACGGGCCACGTAGCGCCGGCGCAGATGCTCCACCACCCGGCGGGGCAGCTTGCCGGCCAGCCAGGCGGCCAGGAGGGAAAACACCACGGTCGCCGGCCAGGGCAGGCCCCAGGTCAGGAAGGCCAGCGTGATCAGGGCCAGCAGCGAGATCCCGCGCACCATTAGCCGGCAGCGGTCCAGGGACAGCTCGCGGAACATGGCCGCCAGGCTGGCGTGGATCCACTCGGCGTCCTCCTGGCCCCGCCTCCAAAGCACCGCCCAGAGGCGGTCGCCAAAACGCCGGCCCAGCAGGAACACCGCCAGGGCCAGCAGAAGGGCCAGGGCCAGGGCCATGAACTGGGTGGTGAGGGAAGCGCCGACCATCAGTAGGTCTCCAAGAAGATTTCGCGCGGCACGCTCAGGCCCTTCTCCTCCAGGGCGGTCATGAAGCGCGGGATGAAGCCGCTGGCCAGGAAGCGCCCCTGAACCTTGCCCTGGGCGTCCACCCCGGTCTGCTGGAAGGTGAAGATGTCCTGCATGGTGATGACGTCGCCCTCCATGCCGGCCACCTCGGTGATGTTCACCACCCGGCGGCTGCCGTCGGGCAGGCGGTTCTCCTGGATGATCAAATGAATGGCGCTGGCCACCTGTTCGCGGATGGCCCGGCTGGGAAGCTCGAACCCGGCGAACATGACCAGGGTCTCCAGGCGGCGCAGGGCGTCGCGCGGGCTGTTGGCGTGCAGGGTGGTGAGGCTGCCGTCGTGGCCGGTGTTCATGGCCTGGAGCATGTCCAGCGCCTCGGCCCCCCGGCACTCCCCCACCACGATGCGGTCCGGGCGCATGCGCAGGGCGTTGCGCACCAGGTCGCGGATGGTGATCTCGCCGGTTTTCTCCAGGCTGGGCGGGCGGCTCTCCAGACGGCAGACGTGGCGCTGCTTGAGCTTGAGCTCGGCCGAGTCCTCGATGGTGACGATGCGCTCGCCGTCGGGGATGAAGGAAGAGAGCACGTTGAGCAGGGTGGTTTTGCCGCTGCCGGTGCCACCGCTGATCACGATGTTCAACCGGGCCTTGACGCAGGTCTCCAGGAGCTGGGCCATGGACTGGTTTAAGGTGCCGAAGGCCACCAGGTCCTTGACTTCCAGGGGAGTGGCCGCGAACTTGCGGATGGTCAGCAGGGGCCCATCCACCGCCAGGGGCGGGATCACGGCGTTGACCCGGCTGCCATCCTTGAGCCTGGCGTCCACCATGGGCGATAGCTCGTCGATGCGCCGGCCCAGGGGGGCCACAATGCGTTCGATGGTGGTGCGCAGGTGGCGGTCGGAGAGAAATCGGGCGCCGGTCAGTTCCAGCTTGCCCCGGCGCTCCACGAAGATGTCGTTGGCCCCGTTGCACATGATCTCGTTGACGCTTTCGTCGGCCAGGAGAGACTCCAGCGGACCCAGGCCCAGGGCCTCGTCCAGCACCTGCGCGGCCAGGCGCTGGCGGAGCTCGCGGTCCTTGACCGCCGCCGCCTCCTCGTCCAGGAGGCGGTCGATCACCCGCTTGGTCTCCTGGCGCAGCTCCTGGGCCTTGGCCGGGTCCTTGCCCGCCTCCAGGTCCAGGCGCTTGAGGTCCATCTCTTCCAGGAGGCGCTGGTGGATGGCCAGCTTGATCCGGTCCAGGTCAGGCCCGGCCGGGGCGGTGGGAAGGGGAGCCCCGGCGAAGCCGGTCGCCGGGCCAACGGCGGGAGCGGACCCCGGGGAGGCGGCCGGACGCTGGCGGGGCGGCGGGGCGGCCACGCCCTGGGCCCAGAGGTGGGCCGCCAACTCATCCAGGGCCCGGCTGATGGGATGGCGGGGCTTGTCCAGGATCAGGGGTCGCCGGGCGGCCAGGCTCTGGGCCACGGCGGCGGCGTCTTCGGGGATCGCCCCGGCCAGGTTCCGGCCCAGGCGGGCGGCCAAGGCCTCGGGGCCGAACTCGC
>JAIUYB010000167.1 GCA_020216625.1 Desulfarculus sp. | reverse complement strand
GACGGGTTGTACTTGCCGGAACCCCAGCGGGGCTCCCCCGGCACCATCTTATACTGATCCAGCAGCGCTCCCATCAGTACGACTCCCTCACCTCCAGGGTCAGCGCCCCCCGGGTCATGCGGTCCAGGCTGATCGGCTGGCCCTGACTCTTGGGCTGGTGGCAATAGATTTGGTGGCGCAGGCGCAAAACCTGGCTGGCCGCGCCCGGGAAGAAATCGGCCACGAACGACAGGCCCACATCCACCTCCTGGAGGAGGTCCCACCAGCTGCCCACCGCCTGGCCGGCGTCCAACTGCTCAAACTTGTACTTGCCACCCCGATAGCGCGGACCCTCCGCGCGCCAGTGTTGGCCGCCATCCGAGTATTCGAGCTTGGTCTCGCTGCCCGGCCCGGCCGGCAGGGGGGCGCAGACCCGGCGGTCGGACCGGAAATAAAACCCCGGTATGATGGCCCCCGCCTGGATCAGCCCGGTGGGGTTATATTCGTCGGCCCAGGCCGGCCCCACCAATCCGACCCGCCACCAGCGGGCGCTCACCAGCTCGGCCAGATAGATCAGGCGCAGACTGCCGGCCGGGAAATAGCGCGCCCGCTCCTCGTTGCTGGGGTAGCCGTCCGCGCCGTGCTCGTCGGCCGCGCATTCATCCGCGCCCCAAAGGCACTCCCATGCGTCCTCCTCGATGGCCAAGCGCTCTCCCCCGCCCTGGGCCGCCCCGGCGCTGATGATGATCCGGCCCTCATAGCTGAGGTTGTGGTTGACGACCGCCAGGCAGTTGACCGGCAGAGCCTGCCCCAGGTCCAAATCCACGTGGGCGGCGTCGGTGCTGGTGGCCCGCCAGACCTGGGAGCGGGCGTCGTCCAGGAGGTTGGCCACGCCAAATCCCTCGGCCTCGCTGGAGGCGTGCAGGGCCACCTGATCCAGCTCCAGGTAGCGACGGGTCAGGAATCGGGATGGCTCCAGCGTCATCATCACCCCCATAGCTCGGGCTTGATGCGCCGGCTCTGGTGGTCCTCTTCTTGGCCAATGACCCGAAAGAGCTTGCCGTCGTCCATGCCGTGGCGGCGGCGGATCACCTGGACCAAGTCGCCCATTTCCAGGGTCATGGCACGCAGCTTGGTGGTAAAGGTGTCCTCGCCCCGCTCTTGGCTGTAGATCGACAGCCAGCGGGCGGCCAGGGCCTCCAGGTCGGCGGTTTCGGTTAGATAGGTCTGGTGAGGCCCCAGCTCCTTAGCCTTGGGATAAAGACTCTTGATCGCCGCGTTGCTGGCGCTCCGGGTCTGCCACTGCTGGCCCAGCCAGGCGCGGTCGGCCTCGCTCACCCCGTCGGCCGGGTTGCCGATCACGGTCCAGTTGCGCCGGCCCTCAATGGTCACCTTCCAGGCTGGGCTGTTGGTGTCCGGGCGGTGGCGGTAGCTGTCCCTGAGGATCATGTCCTCGGTGATGACCAGGTCGGGCTCGCCGTCCAGGTCCTCCAGGCGGCGCAGGCTCCAGCGGCCGTCCCGGCGATCTGAGAAGATGCTCAACAGACCGGTCAACAGTGCGTCGATGGCCTGCTTGATGGTCACCTGGCGGGTCAGATAGATCCCGGCTGTCCAGGGCGTGACCAGGTCATAGGCCGCGAAGGCCGCCGCGTCGATCTCCCCGTTGGCCGCTCCGCCGAATGCCCTGAGCAGCTCCTGGACCAGGCCGCCCGGGGTCTGGATATAGCCTCCCAGGGGGGTGGAGATCTGGCCGCGCACGTCCAGGGTCAGGGTGCCGGCCGGTTTTGCCCCCAGGGCAATGGTGCCCTGGGCCAAGTCCAGGGTGTAGCCGCTGGTCTTGAGCAGGCCCTTGTCGCGCACTGCCTCCACCGCCTGCACCGGGCCCTGGACGGGATCATGGAACTGATAGAGATGTCTGGCCTCGTCGATCAGCACCGGCTCAATGTTGCGGCAGTAGCCCAACACCACCGGCTTTGCCTTACCCACCGTGGCCTCGGGGATCGTGCCGCCCTCCTCGTAGAGGTTGGGGGGCACCTGCTTGTCGGCCAGCTCGGCCGTTCGGCCGCTGATGGGGATCGAGGCCTCCAAGTTGTCCCACTCTGGTTGGCCCATCACGCAAATCAGGGTCCACCAGTCGGCCCAGGCCAGACCCGGCCCGCCGGCCCGGATCACCACCGGCCGGCCCTCGAAAGTGTAGTCGGCCAGCAGACGGTCGCTGCTGATCAAGCCATCGGAGTCCACCGCCCGCCCTCGGGGCAGGGCCAGGCCCAGGGAGCCATAGTTGATCAGGCTGCTCTGGCCGGTGACACCTTGGGCGCGGGAGCGGATACGCGGTGGGGCCACCAGGTAGGGACGCCAGTTGTGGGCCGCGTCCCATTGCCCACCCTGGGTGGCCAGATGGATGGTCATCTCCAAACCGTCACTTTTGCGGGCCACGGTCAGTTCGGCGGTGTAGATCAGCCGCCAGGAGCGCCGCCCCGCCCAGATTTCGAATGCCGTGGTCATCAGATGGGAGCCTCCAGCCGGGTCCTCACCTGCCCCAAGGTTTCGCCCGCCGAGGCCCTGCCGGCCAGGGCTGCCAGCACCCCGGCCTGCGCCCCGGCGGTGGCCGCTTCCTGGATGTTCTCCAACGCGCCCTGATCCCCCACAATGTCGCCCTGCACCTGCAAGGTCAGGTGGACGTTGATCACCGGCGCGGCGGCCTCGGCCGCCACGGGCGTTGCCACCGGCAGGGGCGTGAAAGGGAGCCGGCCGGTGCGATTGAGCATCTCCAGGGCTGGCAGGGTGTCGCCGTTGACCGCCTCTTCCCGCACCACGAACTCGCGCCGGCGCAGGATGGCTCGCACCTCGTCGTGCTTCAGGGCCGGGTGGGTACCGCCGTCGTGCAGTCGGGGCAGTGCGTCCCAGCGCCCGCCTGACTCGCTGATCAGGCCTCGGGAGAGGGCGGCGGCCACCCAGCCTCCGGTGTGCAGCACCAGCCCGCCTTTGTGGTAAGAGGTGTTGCCGGTCTGGGTGAAGTCGATGCTCACGCTCTTGCTCGTGGGCAGGCCGTTGATGGCCGCCGTCAGCTTTTCCACCGCCTCGCTGAAGGCGTTGACCGTCTTGACCATGTTGGTCATGGGGTCGGTGGCCAGGCCCAAATCCTTGTGCAGGTCCTGCAATTCCTTGCCCAGGGCCTCGACCTCCGAACGCTCCATGTTGTGGGCGTTCAGAAGCTGCTTTTTGATTTCGTTGTAGCGCTCGTATTTTGCGGTCAGGTCGGCCACGTTGCCGGCCTGGTTGATGATCAGGTCGATCAGCTGGTCCTGCTGGCTGGTCTCCAGCTCCGAGCCGGCGGCGTAGGCGTCGATGGCGTCGTTCAGAGCGGTCTGGGCGGCGGTACGGCGGTCCATGCCATCGGCGATGGCCCTGTGCATCCCCTCCTCGATGATCCAGGCGGGGTGCAACTCCTCCTTGATTACCCGCGCCCAGTCCTCGGAGCCCTCCACCATGCCGGCGAGCTTTTCAAGCGTCCCGCCGATGATGGTCTCATAGCCGCCCATGTAGTCGGTGGCCCCGGCCACCAGGGGGGCCATTTCCCCGAACTTGGCATTCAGCTCACCCAGGCTCAGGCTGCCCTCATCAGCCTTTTCCTTGACCCCCTCCAGGACCTCCTGCAACCGCACCCAGTGGGCCGGGATGTTCTCCGGGTC
The DNA here is from genome assembly GCA_020216625.1 of Desulfarculus sp. GTDB lineage: Bacteria > Desulfobacterota > Desulfarculia > Desulfarculales > Desulfarculaceae > JACRDC01. The sequence goes on along the minus strand of JAIUYB010000167.1, from coordinate 2,252 downwards.
TTCCCACGGCTCGCGGTCATCGCCCCCGAAGAGGCTGCCCAGGAACCCGCCTCCCGCGCCTCCCAGCAAGCCGCCGACGATGGCCAGGGGAATCCCCCAACCGGTGGGGGCCAGGGCCAGGCCCAGCATGGCCCCGGCCGCGCCGCCCAGGCCGCCACCGGTGGTGCTGTAGCCCTTGCCGCCGTAGAGCAGGTTGGCCAGCAGCGAGCCGCCGATCCCCCCGCCCAGGCCAGCCACTCCGAACCAGCCCGCGCCGTAGCCGCTGCCGAACAGACCGGGCATACCGCCGCCCCATTCGGCCGCCTGCATCGCGCCCAGATAGGCTTGGCTGCCGGGGTACATCCACAGGCTAGAGCTGGCCAGGCCACCCGAGGCGATCCAGTTGTAGGCGTTGTAGAGGCTGCCCGCTCCGCTGGCCGCACTCAGAGCGTCGCCAGCCATGCCCAGGGCGCTGGTCTGGCCGCCCGCCAACCCGCTGATGTTAATTCCAATGCCGGGGAACAGAGCCAGGACGCCCTTGGCCGCCAGGCTGACCAGGAACGCGGTGGCGAATTGGGCCGCAGCCTGGATGCCCACCTGCTTGATGGCGGAAATGAAGGCCTCGCCCCAGGTCTTGGTGCCGTCCAACCAGGCCTCGAAGCTTTTTTCAACCCCGTCATAGACCGATTCCAGCATGTGCTGGGTGGTGCGCTCGTAGGCCTGGGAAAAGTCGGCCAGATCCTCCAGGGTGCGGCGCATTCCGCTCTTGTGCAGGTCCTGGCGCTTCAGCTCCAGGAGTTGGGTTCGTTCCCAGCCCGTGACTCCCAGGTCCTCCAACTGGCGGTCGAACTGCCGCAGCTCGATCAGGCGCTTGGCCTCGGTGTCCCGGGTCAGCTCGGCCCGGAACGTGGCGACCTTTTCTTCGTCTTCCACGATGCTGCGGTTGGTCTGCTGGATTTTCTGCTGGTACTCCAACAGCAGGCGGGTCTTTTCTTCCTGGGAGAGTTTGTCGTTGGCCTCGATTTCCCGGGCCTGGGCCTGATACAGGGCCACCAGGTCGCGCTTGCTGGCCTGGTGCAGGGCAATCCGCTGATTGAGGATGCCCTCGTCGTATTTAAGGCCGCCCAGGCGCAGCTCGTTGATGGTCTTCTGGGCCTGGCGGGCATCATCGGATTCGCCTTTGTTCGCCCGTCGATAGTCTTCCAGGCGTTGCTCGGTTGCCGCGATCAGCTGGGCCCGGGTGGCTACCCCGGTTTCATACTCGAACTGGACCTTCTTGAGCTTCATTTCGGCGGCGGCGTCCAGCTCTTTGACGTCGTATTGTCGCCGAGTGCGCTCCCGCAGCTCCAGGACCTGGGCATATTCCTTTTCGCCAGTCAGGTTGGCCTGGCGCAGGTCCACCAGCTTCTTGTCGATCTCGGCGGTGGCCTTGTCGCGGTCGGCCAGGACTTTGCCCACCAGGTCCCCGGACCAGTCGGCCCCCGCCCCCCGCAGCTCGGCTAGCTTGCCTTCGATCCAGGGCCGCAAATCCTCCAGTTTCTTAGTTTGATCGCTGGTGAGCTGGCGTTTGCCTGGCGTCAGACTAGGCCTGTCGGCCTTGGCGGCCTCAGCCCCGCTGCCCGAGCTGCTGTAGGTGTATACACTGAACAGCAGATCGTCAGGCAGTGGAGCGTAGTCGCCCCGCTTAACCTGGACATCAGTCGCGCGCCTGTTAAGGTATGCCGCCAGACCAAAGGGGTCGGCCGGGTTGTAATTTTCTCCCGAATGTTCTGCCAACCATTTGGCTGCCGCATTGATGGGGGGGAGGGAGGCCCCCACGGCCGCGCCGGGCAACCCAGCCACCCTTCCTCCCACGACCCCGAGGGCCAGACTTAGCCAGACCTCAGCCGGCACTTTGCTGAGATGGCCGACAATCGCTCCAATGGATTCCGAGATGCTTCTGAATCCTGCCTCGGCCGATTTCATTCTGTCGGAGTCGGGCACCAGGACATCCAGGACCTTCTCGGCCACCGTCACCGCGCCGCCGACAATGCCCTTCACCGCGTCGTAAGCGTTGCGGGCGATGGTCTTCACCGCCTCGCCGTGGCGCTCCCACCAGGCGGTCATAGCCGTGATTTTGTCCGGGATGCCTCTAAGCGATTGGTCCACCCAGTCGCCCAGCCCAGCGAAGATGCGTTTCAGGCCGTCGATGGTGGGCTGGAACTTGGCGCTGATGTCGAATTTGCCGGCCTTGAGGTCGATGTCGAAGACCTGGTCCAGCAGACCCTTCCAGC
>JAIUYB010000166.1 GCA_020216625.1 Desulfarculus sp. | reverse complement strand
AAGAGCGAGGCCAAGGAGCTCAAGGCGCTCTTGGGCCCCCGGAGCGGCCCGGCCGGGGTCTTGTGGCTGTTGCGCCACACCTCCTGGTCGCTCAGCCACCCGCTCAAGAGCCATGGCCTGACTCCGGAGGGCGCGGCCTGGTTCAACGTCGACGCCTGCCGCACTCAATTGATCCGTCAGGACAAGGGCTTGGGGGCCCATCCCTGCCGCCTGGTGCGGGAGGGTTATCTGCAAGCCTTCCTGGCCGAGTGCGATCCGGAGCTGGAGTTGGTGGTGGAGTCCTGCCCGCCGGAGCGCACTCGCGACGACCTCTGGTGCCGCTGGCTGATTCGCCGCCGGACTTGAGCCGGACCACTCGGCACGGTCCCCGGCCACGCCGTCTACCTGTCACGCGATGGAGACGAGCCCATGTCCGCCAACAAGATCGACCTGGACGCCTGGCTGGACAAGAACGTCAACTGGATGATCCAGGAGACCAGCCACTACTTCGAGACCCGCGAGTTGCTGGCTCTGTGCCAGACCGTGGCCACCATGCGCCTGGCCCGGGTGATGGAAGGCCGGGCCGGTGGAGCTCCGGAAGGGGTCGGCCAGGCCATCCTGGAGATGGGCCAGCGTCAGAACCAGCTCTTGGAAAGGCTTCTGGCGGAACTAGCCGCCCAACCCGGCCAGGCCAAGACCGGAGTCAAGGAATAGTCCGGCAACCAGTCTAGCCCCGGGGCACGCCAGGCAGGATCACCTCCAGCCGCAGGATCAGCCACCGGCCCTGGCGGCGCTCGGCCAGGGCCTTGAGGCGTCCGGGCAGGGGCAAAAGGGTCTGCCCGCCGCCCAGACCGGGCAGCAGCTCGGCCGCGGCCCAGGCGGTGAAGGGGGCGACCAGGCTGGCCCGCTGGCCGGCGAAGCTGATCTGGGGCTGTCCCAGGTCCAGGCGGGGGGAGTCCAGGGCCTTGAGGTGGGGCCCGTAGACCGCGCGCACCCGGCCGCGCCCCCTAAGGGTCTGGTCTTGGCCCAGGCCGCGCACCTGCACCTCCAACTGCTCGTCGGCCATGGCCTCCAGGCTGGCCAGGTCCTGGCGCTGATAGGCCAGCGCCGCGCGGCCCAGCAGGGCCTCCAGCTCGGCGCGGGCCAGGACCTCGCGCATGGCCTGCTGGTCCTGCTCGGAGAAGACCGTGCAGCCGGAAACCGGGGGGGCGGGCTGAGGGGAGGAGGCGGCGCGAGCCACCACCCCGTTGCCGGACAATAATAGGCAAGCCACCGTCCACGCCAAACAAATCCGCCTTAACCTCCGGTCCATGGCCTGGCCTCCCCGGGCGGGATGCCCGTTTATCACGCTAATGCTAGCACCAGCGGCCTGGCCCGCCAACGGACGCGGCCCGCGGGGAGGCATCCCCGCGGGCCGCGGCGTGGGAGAAGATGAGCCTAGAAGTTGATGAATAGGCCCAGGAAGTAGCCGCCGGCCACCGCCGAGCCGATCACGCCGGCCACGTTGGGCCCCATGGCGTGCATCAGCAAATAGTTGCGCTTGTTGGCCTCCTGGCCCAGATGGTGGACGATGCGGGCGCTCATGGGCACCGCGCTAACTCCGCTGGCCCCGATCATGGGGTTCAGGGGGGTCTTGCTGAACTTGCTCATGATCTTGCCCAGCAGCACGCCGCCCACGGTGCTGAAGGCAAAGGCGATCAGGCCCAGACAGAGCACCAACAAGGTGCGGGGCTCGGCCACCTTCTCGGCCGGCATCGAGGCGCCGATGCCCAGCATCAGCAGGATGGTGATGATGTTGATCAGCTCGTTCTGGGCGGTGTTGGAAAGCCGCTCCACCACTCCGGATTCGCGGAAGAGGTTGCCCAGGAACAAAAAGCCCACCAGCGGCGCGCTCTTGGGAATCAACAGGATGATCAGCAGGGTGGCGACCAGGGGGAACATGATGCGCTCGATGCGCGACACCTTGCGCAGCACCGGCTTCATGTAGATGGCCCGCTCCTCCTTGCTGGTCATCAGCTTGATGATGGGCGGCTGGATGATGCCCACCATGGCCATGTAGGAATAGGCCGCGGTGGCGGTGATGCCCATGATGTCCGGGGCCAGCATGCCCGTGGTGTAGATGGTGGTGGGGCCATCGGCGCCGCCGATGATGCCGATGGAGCAGGCCTCCTTGATGGAGAAGCCCCACTCCGGCACCAGCAGGCCCACCGCCAGAGCGCCCAGGAAGGCGGTGAAGATGCCCAACTGGGCCGCCGCCCCCAGGAGGAAGGCCTTGGGATTGGCGATGAGCGGGCTAAAGTCGGTCAGGGCGCCGATGCCGAAGAAGATGAACTGGGGCAGGATGGTCCACAAGTACAGGCCGTACTTGAGAATGATGCCCAGCACGCCGGCCATGCCCGCGCTCATGCCGGGCTCGGGCTGGCTGGTCAGGCCGGCCAGGGGCAGGTTGGCCAGGATCATGCCCGCGCCGATGGGCAACAGCTCGTAGGGCTCCCACTCCTTCTTGATGGCCAGGTAGATGTAGCCCAGACCGATCAGGATCATGATGAACTGGGGCAGGGTCAGATTGGCGAAGCCCATCTGCACGCCCATGATCTTCAGGATGCCGTCGTGGTGCTCGTACCAGTTCATCACTTGGCCTCCCCACCCTGGGCCTCTTTACGTTTCTCCAAGGAAACGAACAGCTTGCCCAGCAAGTTGGTGATCACGGCCAAGAGGGTCATGATGACGAAGGTGGTCAGCAGGCCACCGCCGACGATGCTCCATGCTTGACCCCAGTTAATGGGTTCCATGTCTTCCTCCCTTGTATTTTGTGCGCCGTCGCGGCTCCCAATCCGCGCGGCTACATAATGGCTACATTCAAGCTGTAATGTGCCGGAAAGATCATAGGAAGTGGGGAAGGCCGCTGTCAAGCCCAAGGTTAGACCATAAATAACCCTATGAAATAATGGCTATTCGTCGGTATCGCTTTGCAGCACCGCCAGGAAGGCCTTCTGGGGGATGGGCACCGAGCCCACCACCTTCATGCGCTTCTTGCCTTCCTTCTGCTTTTCCAGAAGCTTGCGCTTGCGGCTGACGTCGCCGCCATAACATTTGGCGGTGACGTCCTTGCGGAAGGCGTTGATGGTGCTGCGGGCGATGATGGTGCCGCCGATGGCCCCCTGGATGGCGATCTTGAACTGCTGGCGGGGAATGGTGTCCTTGAGCTTGTTGACCGCGTGCAGGGCCCGGATGCGGGCGCGCTCGCGGTGGACCAGGCAGGAGAGGGCATCGACCTTCTCGCCGTTGACCAAGATATCAAGTTTGACCAGATCGCCTTGGCGGTAGTCGATCAGCTCGTAGTCAAAGGAGCCATAGCCCTGGGTGACGGTCTTGAGCTTGTCGTAGAAGTCGTAGATGACCTCGGCCAGGGGCAACTCGAAGGAAAGCTCCACCCGGCCCTTGGTGGGATAGTGGTACTTGGGATTGATTCCCCGGCGGTCCAGGCAGAGCTGCATCACCGCGCCGATGTAGCGCTCGGGCATCAGGATGGTGGCCTTGATGTAGGGCTCCTCGCAGTGCTCGATGCGGCTGGGGTCGGGGAAATAGGCCGGGTTTTCGACCTCGATCTGGCTGCCGTCGTTCAGGAAAACATGATAGCTGACGCTGGGCACCGTGAGCACCAGCGACAGGCCGAATTCCCGTTCCAGGCGCTCCTGGACCACCTCCAGGTGCAGCAGGCCCAAAAAGCCGCAGCGAAAACCGTGGCCCAGGGCCTGGGAGGTGTCCTTGTGGTAGATCAGGGCCGCGTCGTTGAGCTTGAGCTTCTCGATGGCGTCGGCCAGGTCGGGGTAGTCGTCGGTGGCCACCGGATAGATGGAGGAGAAGACCACCGGCTTGATCTCGCGGAAGCCGGGCAGGGGCGCGGCCGCCGGGCGCTCCTGGTGGGTGATGGTGTCGCCCACGCTGGTGTCGCTGACCGTCTTGACTCCGGCGATGACGTAGCCCACCTGGCCGGCGGTGAGCGCTGGCGTGGGGACGCGCTTGAGGCCGAAGACCCCCACCTCCTCCACCTTGTAGTCCGCGCCCACGTGCATGAAATGGATCAGGTCGCCGGCCTTCAGGCGGCCGTTGACCACCCGGACGCTGATCACGGTGCCGCGGTAGGGGTCGTACTGGGCGTCGAAGATCAGGGCCTGCAGGGGGGCCTCGGGGTCGCCGCTGGGCGGAGGCAGCTTCTGCACCACCGCCTCCAGCACCGCCGGGATGTTGATCCCGTCCTTGGCGCTGATGGCGATGGCCTCGTCGCCGTCCAGACCCAGGTCCTCGCTGATCTGCAGCCGGGTGGCCTCCACGTCGGCCGAGGGCAGGTCGATCTTGTTGATCACCGGCACCACGGTCAGGTCGTGCTCCATGGCCAGGTAGAGGTTGGCCAGGGTCTGGGCCTCCACCCCCTGGCTGGCGTCCACCACCAGGATCACCCCGTCGCAGGAGCTCAGGGCCCGGCTGACCTCGTAGGTGAAGTCCACGTGGCCGGGGGTGTCGATCAGGTTCAGCTCGTAGGTCTGGCCGTCCAAAGCGGTGTAGGGCAGGGTGATGGCCTGGCTCTTGATGGTGATGCCCCGCTCCTGCTCCAGGTAGAGGTTGTCCAGGAGCTGGTTGTAGAACTCGCGGTCGGTCACCATGCCGCAGGCCTGGATCAGCCGGTCGGCCAGGGTGGACTTGCCATGGTCGATATGGGCGATGATGCTGAAGTTGCGAGTGTGCGCTCTGTCGGCCACCGTGGGGCCCTCCCTGGTCGAGTGTCGGCCATGTGCTTGCCTTGGCAGCATATCCAAGGCCGCGGGGTTCGTCAAATGCCCCGGTGGAGCCGGTGATTTCTTTAGGCCCGGCCCGGCCCCTGGCTGTGATATATTGGCCCCACCGCACGACAACCCAGTGCGGCGTGGGGCCGATGCACCCCTCGCCAACCGCCAACCCCGCCTCCTCGCCTGCCCGGGTGGAGGGCGGCGGACCGTGCTTCGCGAGGGGGTTTGATGACGCTTTCAGTCAAGAGCAAGGTTTGGTTGGGCTTCGTGGGGGCCATCGCCTTGGTGGCCGCGGTCGGGGCCATCGGTTTCATCCACACCACCCGGGTTCTGAACAATCTGGTTACATTGCTCAACGCCCACGCTCCGGCGGTCACCGCCGCCCGGGAGCTGGAAGCGGGTCTGCTGAACCTGGGTCTGGTGGAGACCCGGGCCCTGGCCGCGCCGGACGGGGAAAAGCTCTCCCAGACCCAGGCGGCCCAGGCCCAGGCCGCCGGCCTGGAAGCCCAGTTCACCCGGCTGCGCGAGCGCCTGGAGGAGGTCGCCCGCCTGGAGAACCGGGCGGCCGACCTGGGCCAGGCGGCCGCGCTCTGGGAGCGGCACCGCGCCGACCTGGCCCAGGGCCGTCTGGAGGCCGGGCGCGAGGGCCTGCGTCAGTTGACGGAGCTGATCTCCGGCCAAGCCCAGGCCAGCCAGGAGCGCCTGGAGCGGAGCACCCGGCTCACCCTGGAAGAGCGGGTCAAGGGCAAAAACTTCCTGGCCACCCTGATTCCCGGCGGAATCGCGCTGGTGGCGCTGGTGGGGCTCTGGCTGGCCCGCTCCATCACCCGCTCCATGCTGGCCGTCACCGCCGACTTGGGCCAGAGCACCGAGCGGGTGGCCCAATCCAGCCGCCTGGTCTGGCGCGCGGCCGACGAGGTGGCCCAGGGTTCGAGCCAACAGGCGGCCCAGCTCCAGGAGACCTCGGCCGCCTTGGAGCAAGTGAGCGCCATGGTGCGGACCACGGCCGAGAACTCGGGCCAGGCCGAGGACCTGATGGCCCAGGCCCGCCAGTTTCTGGCCCAGGCCGCCCAGGACATGGAGCATACCGCCGGCTCGATGGAGGAGATCGCCCGGGCCGGGGCCGAGATCGGCAAGGTGGTCAAATCCATCGACGAGATCAGCTTCCAGACCAACCTG
>JAIUYB010000165.1 GCA_020216625.1 Desulfarculus sp. | reverse complement strand
CCCAAAGAAAGCCGGGTGGGAGGCGGTAGCGGTCCCGACCCGTTTGCCCTAAGGAGTCATCGCCCTCCCCGCGAAAAAGCGCCCTTTCCTTGCCATTCCGGCGGTTTTTAAGGTAGCATCACCCCTGCCGGCAACGACTGAACCCCCCTCATCCCCAAGGATCGCGCCATGAGCATTAATGCCTACCAAAATTTCCTGGAACGTGGCTACGTGGCCCAATGCACCGACGCCGAGGCCCTGACCCGGCTCTTCGACCAGGAGACCGTGCTGGGCTATATCGGCTTCGACCCCACCGCCACCAGCCTGCACGTGGGCTCCCTGGTGCCGATCCTCTCCCTGGTCCACCTCCAGCGCTGCGGCCACCGCCCCATCCCGGTGGTGGGCGGCGGCACCGGCATGATCGGCGACCCCTCGGGCAAGACCGAGATGCGCCAGATCCTCTCCCTGGACGAGCTGGCCGCCAACGCTTTAGCCATCAAAGAGCAGCTCAGCCGCTTCCTGGACTTCGGCCCCGGCGGGGCGATCATGGTCAACAACGCCGACTGGTTGGCTCCCCTGAACTACATCGAGTTCCTGCGCGACGTCGGCCGCCACTTCTCGGTCAACCGCATGCTGGCCGCCGAGAGCGTCAAGCTGCGCCTGGAGCAGGAGCAGGGACTGTCCTTCATCGAGTTCAACTACGCCCTGTTGCAGGCCTACGATTTCATGCATCTGGCCAAGCACTACGGCTGCCGCCTGCAAATGGGCGGCAACGACCAGTGGGGCAATATCGTGGCCGGGGTGGACCTCTCCCGCCGCATGCTGGGGGTCACGGTCTACGGCCTCACCTTCCCCCTGATCACCACCAGCACCGGCCAGAAGATGGGCAAGACCCACGCCGGGGCCATCTGGCTGGACGCCGACCGCACCCCGGTCTATGACTTCTACCAATACTGGGTCAACACCACCGACGAGGACGTGGTCCGTTTCCTCAAGCTGTTCACCTTCCTGCCCATCAGCCAGATCGACGAGCTGGCCCGGCTGACCGGCGCGGACATCCGCCAGGCCAAGCAGGTCCTGGCCTACGAGGTCACCAAAATCGTGCATGGCGAGGCCGAGGCCAAGGCCGCCGCCGCCGCCGCCGCCGCCGCCTTTGGCGGCCCGGGCGGGGACGTGGACAGCGTGCCCACCACCAGCCTGCCCCGGGCCCAGCTGGAGGCCGGCATCCCGGCCTTCACCCTCCTGGTGCAGACGGGGCTCTGCGCCAGCAACTCCGAGGCCCGCCGCCTGGTCACCCAGGGCGGGGCCTACGTGGGCGAGGAGCGCATCACCGCCTTTGACCAGCTCCTGTCGCTGGCCCAGGCCGGCCCGGACGGGGCCTTGTGGCTGCGCGCGGGCAAGAAAAAGCACCACCGGGTGGCGCCGGAATAGCCGTCGGCGGGGCCGCGCCGGCCGGGGGAGGGTGGAGCATGCGTCTGGTGGAGTGGCTGGAAAAGGGCATCAAGGTCGTCCTGATCGGGATGATGATGCTCACCCTGCTGGCCGGAACGGTGGAGCTGGGCGTCATCCTGTATCAGCAATTGATGAAGCCGCCCTTCCTGCTGCTGGACATCACCGAGATGCTGGAGGTGTTCGGCTTCTTCCTGATGATCCTGATCGGCCTGGAGCTGCTGGAGACCATCAAGGTCTACATCAAGGAAGACAAGATTCACACCGAGGTGGTCTTCCTGGTGGCCATGATCGCCATCGCGCGCAAGGTGATCATCCTGGACCTGGAGAAGTACCCGGCCGTGGTGCTGTATGGCATCGCGGCCATCATTTTCGCCTTGGCCGCGGGTTACTATCTGTTCCGCCGGGCCCTGACCAATCGCCCCGAGGGCGGCCTGCTGAGCCGGAGCGGCAAGCTGGACTAGGCGGCCGGGCAGTCGCGGGCCGCGCGGCGGGGCCCCGGCCCCTGGCATGGCTTTTTGCAGCGCGCGCCCGGCGCGCGTGCAAAAACGCATGCCAGGGATCACCGCCGCCACCACGCCGTCTCGTTCCCTGGGGGGGAATCATGCCGCCGATCGGGAAAGGCCTGCCGCGCCGCTCCAGCCGCTCGCGCCGCTATCCCAGCGCCGCCGCTCGTCTCAAACGCCGCGAAATCATTAAGAATAAAGAAAAGCCCTGGTACGACGGCGGTCCCGGCACCCCGGCCCTGCCCGGCGAGCCGTGCAGAACACCACCTCATCCGGATTGGACGGAACCGGAGAAGTGGGCGTGGGAGCAAATAACAAAGAATGAACCAGCAGATTTTCATTATAAAGAAAATGATATTTTTGAATCAGTTCTGGAGGTTGGATGGACCTTGCAACAACAAGTGGCGCGCCAAATATCGAATCGGTTCTTATCGTCCATTATTACCCTGGAACCATGGAAAAGAACCATCGCGGGGAAAGTAATTGCATTCAGGGGGGCATATATAAAAGGTTCTTTGAATATGACGTATACCGAAATAAATGCGGGCCTATTTTTCGAGGAGTGCTATTTTAGTAACAGTATCGTGATTAGCGGGTGCGAGGCAAAATATGATGTACGGATAGAAAACTCAAAAGTGAAAGGTAAATTTGAGGGGCATGGATGTAACATATCTAAATGCTTATATATTGAAAATGTTAGTATTGATTCAATTAGTGTTATTGGATCTGTAATTAAGGACCAGTTTAGTGCATCTAATGCTAAGATAAATGATAAGTTGGAGTTAGCTGATTGCATTCTTGGATCTGTGTTTTTATATGGGACGCAGGTGAAAAATGAAATCAAAATAATGTTATGTGAGTGTAGAAAAGGCCTCAACATAGGACAATTGGCAGCGTCGAAACTAGATCTTTCATGGAGCATAACGCGATGCTTTTGGGACGATTCTAGTTCATGGAATCAAGATTTGAATTTGATCAATTTTGCATATGAAGGTTTCGATACAGTTAAAGATCACGCTGGGCTTGGGACGATGTGTCAGCGCCCATCTAAGTGGTTTGTAGACTGGCTCTCACGCCACCAACCCTATTCTCCTCAACCCTACGAACAATGCGCCAAGGTCCTCCGCGAGGCTGGCCAGCCGGACAAAGCCAACGCGGTGCTCTTTGCGGGCAAGGTTCGCGAGCGCAGGGAGACAGCCTGGAAGGACAATAAGCTACGTTGGCTGTGGTTGTGGATAATGCAGTTATCCGTGGGCTACGGGCTGGGCTGGCGGTATGTGTGGTCTTTGGCCTGGGCTGGAATCCTAGTGGCGATTGGCGCTTGGTGGCTCGACGGAACCCCGGTGGGATGCCTCGATGGCACCCCGGAGACCCAGGTCATGATGGTAATGACCACTGGCCAGCGATGGATGTATAGCCTGGGGGCGTTCTTGCCGGCCATTACCTTGGAGGAATGGCATAAGAAAATTGAATTGTTTGGAGGCGCGTTGGCATATTTTACATTCATGAAATTAGCGGGTTACGGTCTGATATCGTTGGTGGTGGCCGGCATGGCGGGCGTTTTGCGAAAATAACCAGCTGCGCCGCCCCCTTGACATTAGTTCCACGTCGAACTAACCTCCTCGCATGTCCACCGAGGCCATCATCCATCTTGCCGCCCAGGTGCGGGAGCGGGCCAACGCCTTGATCGTGGCCGAGCTGGAGCGCCGGGGCGCGGCCGGCCTGGCGCCTTCGCACGGCGCCATTCTGGCCCAGCTCTACCGCCAGGGCCCGCTACCCATGAGCCGCCTGGCCAGCCTCATCGGCCGCAAGAAGAACACCCTCACCAGCCTGATCGCCAAGCTTGAGGCCCTGGGCTACGTGGCCCGCCAGCCCGACCCCCAGGACAGCCGGGTCCACCTGATCGCCCCCACAGATAAGGCCCTGGCCTTCCGACGCGATTTCGATGAGATATCCCACCTGCTCCTGGAGCGCGCCTGGGGCGACATGCCCCGGGACCAGCGCCAGGCCCTGGTGCGGGGCCTGGAGCAGGTGGCCAACAACCTGGGCTAATTTTTTTGGCCCCACGGTTCGACATCGAACCAAACCCAAGGAGGCGCGAGATGAAGGAGATCGTCGAGATCCTGGAAAAGAACCCCATCGTCTACATCGCCACCGCCGACGGCGACCAGCCCCGGGTGCGCCCCTTCCAGTTCCAATTGGAGCGGGACGGCAAGCTCTGGTTCGTCACCGCCAACAACAAGCCGGTCTACGCCCAGCTCAGGCGGAACCCCAAGATCGAGTTCTCCACCTGCCTGCCGGACATGACCACCCTGCGGGTGCGCGGCAGCGTGACCCTGGACGACTCCCTGGCCATCAAGCAGTGGGTCATGGACCACCGGCCCATGATCAAGGGCATCTACGGCTCGGCCGACAACCCCATCTTCACCGCCTTCTGCCTGGAGCACGGCCAGGCGGTGATCTTCGACTTCTCCGGCCGGCCGCCGCGCGAGTACAGTTTCTAGGCGCTCTATATATTAGGACTTGCCGTCGGGCCAGAGTTCCTACCCTCGGGTATGATTTCAGGGGCCTTCTCCACCCAGGGAAGGCCCCTGTCTGGTCCGGGAGCCGGGAAAAGCGCCTCGTGACCAGGGTCGCGGGGCATGGCCGCCGCCCCTGGCCAGGGCGAAAAACCGAGCCATAAGCCGGAGGAGGCGGGTGGCTTGGTTATGATTTTCGCGATGTTACAAGCCCGCAATTCGACCGCAAGGGCACAAGCTGGTTTTGGGGTAGTGGTCTGGGGTCCATATGTTGGGGGTTTGCGGGAAAGATCATGCCATATCTGGGGTTGCGCGAGGATGGCGCGCGAATTTTACAAAAAAATCATTTTGGGGCTTGCGGCCGGAAAAGTTTCCGGTATCTTTCGCCGTGTTGCCGCTGCGGCGGGCCTGCTGGGGCCGGCTGCGAAGCCGGAAGGCAGACCAAAGCCACAGCGGATTCTCTGAAAGGTAAACGCCCCTAACGCATTTTTGTGCGCCCCGGGTCTTGACGGACAAGCGGCGGAGTGTTAGGATAACGTTTACCTCGAATCGATCTCTGAAAACTGAATAGCGGAAAGTAGGGCGACGAAAAGCGAGCCACCGACGATTGTACAAAGGTCGCGCCTCTTTGGAGGAGCGGCTACGATTTAACTGGAGAGTTTGATCCTGGCTCAGAACGAACGCTGGCGGCGGGCCTAACACATGCAAGTCGCACGAGAAAGCCCCTGCTTGCAGGGGCGAGTAAAGTGGCGCACGGGTGAGTAACGCGTGGTTAATCTACCCTTTGGTTTGGGATAACGTTCCGAAAGGGGCGCTAATACCGGATAAGACCACGGTGTCCACGGGCACTGGGGTAAAAGTGGGCCTCTACATGTAAGCTCATGCCTGAGGATGAGACCGCGTCCCATTAGCTTGTTGGTGAGGTAACGGCTCACCAAGGCCGCGATGGGTAGCTGATCTGAGAGGATGATCAGCCACACTGGGACTGGAACACGGCCCAGACTCCTACGGGAGGCAGCAGTGAGGAATCTTGCGCAATGGGGGAAACCCTGACGCAGCCACGCCGCGTGGGTGAAGAAGGCCTTCGGGTTGTAAAGCCCTGTCAGGTGGGAAGAACCGCAGTCTGGCCAATACCTGGACTGCTTGACGGTACCACCAAAGGAAGCACCGGCTAACTCCGTGCCAGCAGCCGCGGTAATACGGAGGGTGCAAGCGTTGTTCGGAATTACTGGGCGTAAAGCGCGTGTAGGCGGACCGGTAAGTTGGGAGTGAAAGCCCTGGGCTCAACCCAGGAAGTGCTTCCAATACTGCCGGCCTTGAGTTCCGGAGAGGGTGGTGGAATTCCCGGTGTAGAGGTGAAATTCGTAGATATCGGGAGGAACACCAGTGGCGAAGGCGACCACCTGGACGAGAACTGACGCTGAGACGCGAAAGCGTGGGGAGCAAACAGGATTAGATACCCTGGTAGTCCACGCCGTAAACGGTGTTCACTAGGTGT
>JAIUYB010000164.1 GCA_020216625.1 Desulfarculus sp. | reverse complement strand
CCACCTGACCCTTGAGCCCATTTTCCCAGGTCTGGCCTTGGGCCTCGAGGCTGGCCAGCAAGTTCCTGCGCAGGTGGTTGACCGAGGAATGCAGCAGAGTCCGTCGCTCGGTGAAGACCTTGTTCTGCCAATAAAGCAGCAGGGCCAATAGATTCAGGAGCGTGGCCGAGTTTTGGCCGCCCTGGTTCGCCAGACGCTCGTCGATCTTGGCGTTGAGGTCGCGGCGGTCGTCGTCGGTCATGAAGCGCGCCGCCTGGAGAAGGTGGTTGCGGTAGCGGGAATGGCGCTCCACGCCCTTCTCCTCCCACTGGCGGTGGAATCCCAGGCCGCGGTCGTGGCGCACCAGCCCCAGGGCCAGGCCCAGGAGCAGGGGTCGATAGCCCTGGATGATGCGCGCGGTGCTGGGGTCGTCCATCGGCGGCAGCACGCTGTTCAGCCGCTGGAAGTTCTTATCGATATGGCGCTTGTAGATGGCGTCCTGGGCCGCGGTGTCGCCGAGGCACAGACGTTGGTAGGCCTGCTCCAGGGCGGCCAGGCCGTCGGCCACCTGGGCCCCGCCGCCCATCAAGAACAGGGGCACGGCCACGATCTCCTCGTAGAGCACGATGCTGTCATCGCCATACTCCACCACCTGGCCCGCGAAGCTCTCGTCGAGGCTGATATTGTTCAGGCGCTCGGAGCGCCCCCGGAGGAAGACGTCCAGGGCGGGGTGGCTGGCGTCGCCCGCGCCCAACAGGCCCCGGCGCTGGTTGTCGCCGTGCAGGTGTTTGCCGTAACTGGTGGGGCGCATCCTGGCCGCCGCGCCTTTGACCGCCCGGGTGAGGACGCCCTGGGTCAGGGCCGGGTCGTGGTGGGCCAGGTGCTCCAGCCGACCCAGCACGGTGGGTATCTCGGCCAAGCTGGAGAAGCCCCGCAGCCGCTCCTGGCAGAATTCCTCCAGGCGGCGGCGGAAGTCGTCCCAGGCGGTGGCGTTCTGGTCGCGATGCTCGATCAGCTCCAGCAGCTCGCCCAACGCCACCTTGAAGACCACCGGCCGCCCCTGGTGCTGATGGCTGGTCAGGAATTCCTTGAACATCTCCAGGCCGTGGCTGTCCAGATCCTTCACCTTCAGGGCGATGGCGATGACCTCCAGGAAGCGGGCCTCGTCCCAGCCCAGGTCCAGGTCGCGGATGTAAGCCGACTCCAGACCATGGCTGAAGGCCAGGTGCTTCTGTCGCTGGCCCTGGGCCAGGCTGGCCAACGCCCGCTCGAACTGGCCCAGGCGATTCAGTTGCTGCTGGCGGAAGATCTCGATCTGGTCCAGGACCTGATCCATCTCCCGCAGGCAGGCCTCGGCCAGGGGTTGGCGGATCTGCTCCTCGATCGCCTTGCGCCGATTATCCAAGCGTTGGAGCAGCAGGCGCAGGTTCTCCAGGATGAACTTGTTGGTCAAGCCCCGCTCCTGGCCCTGGTGGGCCTTGTCCGCCTCCAACAGCGCCTCCTGGTGCCACTCGCGCACGCCGTCCCTGAAGAAAAATGACAGCGGCCAGGGTGGCATCTCCTCCGCCTCCCGGGCCCAGAGCCGCAGCCGGGCCAGATCCTGGTCATCGGCCGTTTCGCGGCTGATGGGGTCCAGGGGCGCGAAGATCTGATCGTCGGGCGGCTGGGACCCGGCCCCACCCCAGGCGGCGCGGAGCTCTTCCCGTGACCTCTTGATGCGCCCCTCCAGCTCGGACAGAAAATGGCTGGCGTGCTGCAGGCCGCGGCTGTCGGGCTGGGCCAGGCACTCCTGGACCTCGCTGGCGATGCGCGCGCAGACCGCGTCCTGCAGCTCACGGCTGTTGATGCGCAGGCGTTTGGTGTGCTCGCCGTCCTCGTGGGTGCCCTTGCCGGCCTGGACCAGGGCCTCGGCCAACTGGGACTGGGCCTGTTCGCGCAACTGGCGCGAGCGCTGATCGCAGGTGGTGAAGAACTGGCTGAACTGGTCGTTGACCAGGACCATGTAGTCGCGCCAGGTGCGGGGTCCTGGGTTGGTTATGGTGTTCTCGGTCACCTTGTCGGTCAGGATTTTCTCGCAGGCGCGGTAGAAGACGAAAGCGTCGTTCTCATCCGGCCCCCTCTCGCTGCTTTTGATGTGGTTGAACAATTTAGTGGCCCGGCTGGTCATGTCGTCAAAAACCCGGCTCGTCTCCGAAATCTCCAATTCCAGCAGGCTTTTGCCCTGCCCGCCCACCAGCAGGTCTTTCCACGCCTTGTCCGGCTCCAGGCCCAGCATGGACCAATCGCCACTCCAGCCGCTTAGGGAGACAGGCCGCAGGAAGGCCTCCAGCAGCCGGCTGGCCAACAGGTAGGCGGCGGAATTTTCCAGCCGGGCCCGGTTGATCTGGATCTTGGCCAGGCCGAAGGAACAGAAGCGGCTGGGGAACTGCTCGCGGTAGACGACCTCGTTGGTCTCGGTGTCGCGGGAGATGTAGTTGGTGTAGTTGGCCAACTGGCTCAAGGCGTTGCTGCGCCAGCGCCGCTTCTCGGTGGACAGCCGGCTGCCCTCGAAATCCAACAGAAGCGACTCGGCCACCATGTGCATCACCTCGCGGCAGGCGGCCTCACCCTCGTCCTGGCGCTGGCCGTTCTCCGAGGCCCCGCCCAGGATCCCGTGACGGTTGCACTGGTCCAGAAGGTAGGTGACGTCGAAGGGCGGCGCGCTGACCTCGGTGACGATGTCGGGCTGCCATTCGAAGGACCAGGAGGGGTTGTAAAACCCTTTCCCGCCCTCGTAATCTTCCTCGCCCCGGGGCCGGGGCAGCAGGTAACGGTTCAGCTCGGTCAGGGCGGCGAAGCCATTGGCGTAGATAGCCTGCTGGTCGATGTCGGGCAGGCCCTTGAAGACCTGGGGCAGGAACAGCACCGCGGTGATCATGGCGTCGCTCTGGCAGAGGTGTTTGCAGAGGAAGCCGAAATCCATGAAACTGCCGGAACCGGTGCCCCCGGCCAGGCTGGCCACGATGACGATCTCGCGCTGGGAGGCGTCCACCTCCACCCCGCCCTGGATGGCCAGGCCGGCATTCTGCCGGGCCTGGAGCCGGTTGAGCTTGGTCTCCACCCGTCGCCGGATCTGGTCGAAATGCTCGTAGAAGGCCAGGCGGCCGAAGGGGCGGATCTGCTTGGCCCCTTGGGTGATGCCCATCTCCGAGGCCGCGCGCAGCTCGTCCATGGCCAGCCACTGGGTCAAGTGGTTTTCGGTGCTGCGGCTGTTCCAGATGCTCTCGGTGCGCGAGCGGGGGATGGCGGCCTCCACCCGCTCCTCGGGGCCCAGCTCCACCCGTTGGTCGATGTGGTCCGGGGCCCGGCCGAAAAGGCCGCCCGGAGTCTGGTCGGTGTCGAACCAGAGGTACTCCATGATTGGCCAGCCGGTGACCTGGTATTTCTCCCAGAACAGGCGGCGCAGGCGCAGCAGGACCTCCTTGCCCGATCCCCCCAGACCGATGAGCAGGGTGGGGCGCACCGCGCCCCGCTCTTCCTGGTTGACCCCGCGCCTGGGGTCGCCGATGCCCCTTCCGTTCTCAAACTCATACTTGAATGCCATGTTCAGCCCTCCCGGCTGTCGCGCCCTCAGTCACGCAGGCGGCGGAAAAGGTTGAGGATGATGATGGGCCAGGAAAGCACCGAGGGTATGCTGAGGCTGAGCGTCGCTTGCAACAGGGCCTCGTGTGGCTCGCGGCTCCCCACCCAGATCCCGTATTCCGCTACGGCCACGAGCAGCCAAAAGACCGCCATGCCAAATGCCACGCCCTTGTAGGGCGACATCTTGCCCCAGGTGGCCCGAAAGACCACGAAGCCCATGAGGTAGGCCATCACGGGAACGACGATAAATCCTAAGATCACGCGCAGGTATTCGGTCATGCCCCTATCCTCCTTCGATTCGCGTGGGTTGGTTGGTGGTGGCAGGGTGGTGGTGGTGGTGCTGGCTCCGTCGGCGGTGATGGGGGTGACGGTGGGGGGATTGGGGACCGACAGGGCCGGGGTGGCGGCCAGAACCTCCTGGGCCTGGGCCAGGCTGGTCAGCTCGCCAGGGCCGGCCAACAGCCCCACCACCCGGTCCCGCTGGTCGGTGACCAGACCCAGGGCGGGGGCCTGCTCGCCGACCAGATACAGCCGGCCGCCGCTGCTGCGGGCCGGATAGGTGTTGCGCACCAGGCGGTCGCGCCGGGGGCTGAAGGTGTAGACCCATAGCGCCTGGCCCGAGCCGGGAGACACCGCCGGCGGGGCCTGGTCCACCCAGCCCCGGGTCCCGCCCTCCAACACCCACCAGTCGCCATTGCCCGAGGCCAAGGGCAGCTTGCGCCCCGCACTCACCGGGGCCTCGCGTCGGCTGGCGGAATGCCGCGCCACCAGGGGCGGGATCGGCGGGCCGCTCAGGCCCGGCAGCCGCGCCCAAATCTGGCCCTGAGAACCCAGGAGCAGGCCGGGCCAGACCCGGTCCCCGCTCCGCACCTCCACCGCCCAGAGGGAGGTGGCGCTGGCCTGGTTGGCCCTCGGGCCGAACCCGCCGGCGTCCACCCGGCCACTGGCCTCCCAGGCCATCGCTGGGCCGGCCGCGGCCAGGAGCAGGGCCAGAACAAGCCACCAGACCACTGGAGGGAAGCTACAGCCTTTTAAGCCACAGATGGACCTTCCTGCGCGCATAGTCTAATCCCGCATCGGTTGAGGTTGTTGACTCCTCCCGGGGCAGCTCCAGCTCCAGGCGGCCGTGTCCGGCGATCTCGGCGGAGCCCGACCGGCCGTCGGCCAGGCGCACTTCCGGGTTGGCCGGCAGGAACCTAAAGCGCCGGCCCAGCCCGGTCAGGACCAGGCTGCCGATCTCACAGCCCTGGTACGGGGGTATCTGGTATGGCCGCCCCCCTGGGCGCAGGCTGGCGCCGCGCACCTTTCTCCAGTCAGGATCACGGCCGGGTTCGGTCACCTGGCATTTGAAGCGACGGGCGTGCACCCGCAGCCAAGACAGCACGGCGGCCACCCCGCCCAGCAGACCGACCAGACCCCACAGCCCCACGAACCATAAGGTGTCCCTGGCCCAGAAGGGATGGCGGCCCTCCAGCTCAACCTTCCAGCTTTGGTGCAGACGCAGGTGCTGGTCGTCCTTTGGAGCCAACATCAAGACCGGGTCACGGCCCAGGGGGAAGCCCACCTTGGCCAACTCGCAAGTGTTGGGGCTGAGCAGCGCCTCCTGGATCGCGGGGGAGGTCTTGAGCACAGAGGCGTGCAGGCGCGAGCGCAAGGTTAGGCTTATGAGCACGGGGGAGGTGGATCGCATGGCCAGGTGCAGGAAACTGGCCCAATCCAACAGCCCCACCTGGTCCCGTCCGAAGGGCCCCAACCTGATGCGCAGGCGCATGGTGTCCAGGGAGTCGCCGCTCGTCCGGGGCAGCGGATGGCAGACCAGCTGCGAACCACCGCGCAGCCAGGGGGCGTGGGCTGGCTCCGGTCCGAGCAGCTCGGCCAGAGGCGACCCCAGGAGGGTCAACGATTGGTCGCCCGCCTCCGGGGACGGGCCGGCCCGCACCGCCACCCCCGGCCACAGCTCGGGCGGGACCAGGCGCAGGGGGGGCAGGTCCATGACTCTGGGCTGCGACAGGTCCAGCACCCCCGGGTCCCACGCCCCCACGGTTCCCGCCTCGCCCTTCAGACCTTCCGGAAAGCACTTCAGGGGCAGCAACGGGAACTGACCGGTCCCGGGCGCCAGAAACACCTCGCGCCGGGCCAGCTCCCGCAACAGGTCGGTGGCCGTCGCCACCTGGGCCTGCCGCAGGTCCGGGTCGCGGGGGTCGCGGGCCACCAGATAGGCGATCAGGCCGCGTCGTCCCTGGTGGTGCCAGAAGCGCCGGCCGCCCGGCGGGCCGCTGAAGGAATGGGCGCGGATGAGCTGGTCCAGCTCCCACGAGGAGCAGCCGGCCTTCAGGTCCTCCTCGAAGACCTCC
>JAIUYB010000163.1 GCA_020216625.1 Desulfarculus sp. | reverse complement strand
GACCACGGTGGAGCCGGCGAAGTCGGCGAAGCCCATGGAGGACAGCCAGCCGCCGCCCCAGGTCCAGTGCCCGATCACGGGATAGATGATGGCGCTGATTACGAAGGTGTAGAGCAGATAGGCGATGAACTTGGTGCGCTCGGCCATGGAGCCGGAGACGATGGTGGCCGCGGTTCCGGCGAAGACCGCCTGGAAGAGCCAATAGGCATACAGCGGCACCCCGGAGGGGTTCTTGGCCTCGGAAAGGCCGAAGCCGGTCCACCCCAGCCAGTCATTGCCGTCGCCAAACATGATGGCGTAACCGATAAGGAAGAACATCAGGCTGGATACGCAGAAGTCGATGAAATTCTTGGCCAGAATGTTGCACACGTTCTTGGCCCGGGTGAAGCCAGCCTCCACGCAGGCGAAGCCGGCCTGCATGAAAAAGACCAGGAAGGCGGTCACCAACACCCAGACGGTGTCGATGGCGGTGGCCACGTCGGTGACGGTGGGCGCGGGCTTGGCGTCATCGGCCAGGGCGTTGGTGGCCAGCATCAGTAGCAAACCCACGAGGGTTGCGCCCCAAGCTGTTAGGCGCTTAGACATGGCGGGGGTCTCCTTTCTTGGCGCCCGGCCGGCCCATCCGCCGGCCGGGCGGCTTCCCGGGCCCGGGGGCCCTTAGAAATTCAGGGTCAGGGTAAGACCAAAGTAACTCTTGCTGTCGTAGTCGGCGGCGTCCTTGATCTTGCTGTCCAACAGCCAGACCTGGTTGAAGGCCGGGGTGATGTTGATCCAGTCCATGATCTTGATCGGCACGCCGATGGTCAGAAGGCTGTCGGTGAAGGCGTCCTCGTCGGTGCCGCCCCAGTAGAACTTGTTGTTGTCCTTGTCGGCCCAGGCCCCGCTGATGCTGGCGGCGATGCCCCAGGACATCTCCTTGGCCAGGGCGGGCAGATCATAGGTGTAGGCCAGGGAGGCCAGCACGTAGATGCCGTGGGACTCGTCCACGTCCTTGAAGATCTTGACGCTGGGGGTGACGATCCAGTTGTAGCTGACCCCGGCGTAGAGTTCGGTGGTGGGCTCGTAGCTGGTGTTGGGGAACTCGTAGTGGATCACGCCCACCGGGATGCTGAAGTCGCCCAGGCTGAAGGCGTACTCGGCGGTGATGTCGATCTCGCTGAACTTGTTCTTGCGGCCGTTCTTGTCGGTCAGGTCGTAGTTGCCCCAGACGTTGAAGGTGAAGCCGTTCTTGGCGATGTTCACGGAGGGCTGCAGGGTGGGATCGTCCACCTGCATGATGCCGCGCCAGATGTACTTGGTCATGTAGGCGGCGCTGAAGTCCACCGCCCAGCCCTTGTCGTCGCCGGCCTGGGCCGGCCCGGCGACCATGGGGATCGCCAGCCCCAAGGTCAGCACCATGATCGCGATCAGCTTCTTCATTCGTTCCCTTCTCCTCGTTCCGTCCCCTTGTCTATCGGCCAGGCCCATCCCGCCGCGAACCAGGGGTCCCTGCTTGGTGCGGACACGCCGCGGTTGTCTCCGGACATGGCAAGGCATGTGCCAGGCGTGAAAAGCCGGCGGACTGGGGGGGAGAAAGTCAGGTTTTGTGGTGGGTTATGGTTACAAAAACGTGACGGGCGCCCGAGGACGCCCGTCGCAATAAACTACCTTGCGGTAGCTTTACCTGCCTTTACCTACGTTCTTGTGCGAAACCGGCGGGGATCGATGCCGTACTTGCGCACCCGCAGGCCCATCAGGCGCTCGGTGATGCCCAACAGCCGCGCCGCCTTGGCCTTGTTGCCCCGGCTGTTCTTCAATGCCTCGATGATCAGCTCCCGCTCCACGTTTTCCAGGGTGGACTCCAGGCTGCCCTGGTGCATGGTGCCGGAGTGCTCTGCGGTTTGCAGGGTGGGCGGCAGGTGGTGGCCGTGGATCACCTCGTCGGTGGACAACAGCACCGCCCGCTCGATGCAGTTCTCCAGCTCGCGCACGTTGCCCGGCCAGTGGTAGCTCATCAGCATGTCGATGGCCGGGGTGGAGATGCGGCGGATGGCCTTGTGGTTCTCCTTGCTGTATTTCTCGGCGAAATAATTGGCCAAAAGCAGGATGTCGGTGCCGCGCTCGCGCAGGGGGGGCACGTGGATGGGGAAGACGTTGAGGCGGTAGTAGAGGTCCTGGCGGAACTGGGCCTTGTCGATCAGCTCCTCCAGGCCGCGGTTGGTGGCGGCGATGACCCGCACGTCGGTCTTGATGGTGCTGGTGCCGCCCACCCGCTCGAACTCGCGCTCTTGGATCACCCGCAGCAGCTTGACCTGGGTGGCGGGGGAGAGGTCGCCCACCTCGTCCAAAAACAGCGTGCCGCCATCGGCCAGCTCGAACCGGCCCTTGCGCATGTTCACCGCGCCGGTGAAGGCTCCCTTCTCGTGGCCGAACAGCTCGCTTTCGATGACGCTTTCGGGCAGCGCGGCGCAATTGACCTTGATGAAGGGCTTGCTGGAGCGGAAGCTGTTGAAGTGAATGGCGTGGGCCACCAGCTCCTTGCCGGTGCCGCTCTCGCCCCGGATCAGGACCGTGGTGTTGCTGGGGCTGACCTGGGCGATGAGGTCGTAGACGATCTGCATCGCCTTGGATTTGCCGATGATGTTGGCGGGCTGGAAGCGGTCCTTCAGGGTCTGGTTCAGGCGCAGGTTCTCCTCGCGCAGGCGTTCCTGCTCCTCCAGGGCGGCCTGGCGCAGGCGCACCGCCTGGGCGATCATGCTGGCGATGACCTGCAACACCCGCACGTCCTCGTCCAGGTCCACCACCTCGGCGAAGAGCCGGTCGGCCGAAAGCGCCCCCACGGTCTCGTTGCCGATCTTGATCGGCACGCAAATAAAGGAAATATCGCGCTTATCCATCTCGGCCCGCGCGCCGGTGCGGTCCAGGAAGGTGGGCTCGTCCTGGATGTGGGGCACCACCGCCGGGCGGCCGGTCTGCACCACCTTGCCGGTGACGCCTTCGCCCAGGGCATAGCGCCCGCGCTCGCGCTGCTTGGCCGACAGGCCGTGGGCGGCCTCGATCATGATCTCGCCGGTCTCGCGGTTGAGCAGGGTGATGGTGCCGCGCAACATCCCCATGTGCTTGCCCATCGCGTTCAGGACCGGACCCATCACGTCCCGCAGGTCCAGGCTGCCGTCCAGGGTCTGGCTGATCTCGAAGAGCAGGGTCAGCTCCTCGACCTCGCGTCTGAGTTTTACGGTTTCCGCGCCCTGGGCCTGCATGGCGTTTCAATCCCCCAGGAAATGATCCAATGATCGCCTACCAACATGTTAGTCAAATATGAAAACCATACCACAGGGTAGGCTCGTTCTCAAACCCGGCCCTGGGGGGAGCTTGATTTTTCATTATTGGCAGCCCAGACCGGGCGGGCAGGAATCTTGCATCACCCAAACCCGGTTTCATTGACGCCCACCCCATCATTTTTGGAGCCGCCATGCCACCCGCCCCCCAGAAACCCCACAAGGCCATCACCGATCCCGCCGAGATCAACCAGATCCTGGAAATGGGCCAGGTGCTCTACCTGGGCATGTGCGACCAGGGCCAGCCCTACGTCCTGCCCTTCAACTACGGCGTGGCGGGCGACCGGGTCTACCTGCACACCGGCCTCGATGGTCACAAGTTCGCGGTCCTGGCGGCCAACGACCGGGTGTCCTTCGCGGTGGCGGTGCGGGTGGAGCTGTTGCCCGGGGAGGTGGCCTGCGCCTGGGAGTGCCGCTACAAGAGCGTGGTGGCCTTTGGCCGGGCCCAGCCGGTGGAGGACCCGGACGAGGTCTTTCTGGGTTTGACCGCCATCACCCGCCACTACGCCGGACCGGGCGACTATGATTTCAAGCCCGAGTCCCTGGCCCGGGCCCGGGTGATCCGCATCCAGGTGGAGGAGATCACCGGCAAGCGCAACTTCATCTAGCCGGGGTAATAATCTGGACTGGACCGCGCCAGGCAGGCAGAATGATAAATAGTCATCCCACTACCTGCCTGACTCCACTTCCACTTACCCTGAGAGGTGATGTATGCGGCGCGGTATGTCCTTTCTCCCATGCCTGGCCCTGGCCATCGTTCTCTCCGCTCCGGCCTGGGCCGCGGAGTCGTCGGCGGCCAAACCCGCCCCGGACCAAGTGCTGGCCTCGCTCCTGGCCGGCAACGCCCGCTTCGCGGCCGGTCAGCCCCAGGCCGCCCACCGCGACCTGGCCCGGGTGAACCTGGCCGCCAGCGTCAACCAAGGCGACTACGCCCTGGCCACCGTGCTCTCCTGCTCCGACTCCCGGGTGCCGGTGGAGTTGATCTTCGACGTGGGGGTGATGGACCTGTTCGTGATCCGGGTGGCGGGCAACGTGGCCCAGACCGACGAGATCGGCTCCATCGAATACGGCCTGTCCCACGTCCACACCCCGCTGTTGATGGTTCTGGGCCACAGCGGCTGCGGGGCGGTGACGGCGGTGATCAACGAGGTGGAGGGCCGCCACGCCAAGTGGGAGCGCAACATCCCGCCCCTGGTGGCTCCCATCGTGCCGGCGGTGAAGCGGGCCAAGGCCGATCACCCCGATCAGTGCTGCGCCGCGCTGTTGCCGGCGGCGGTGGAGGAGAACGTCTGGCAGGCGCTATTGAGCATCTTCAAGGCCAGCCCCGCCACCCGCGAGCTGGTCAAGTCCGGCAAGATCATGGCGGTGGGGGCGCTCTACGACCTGACCAGCGGCCAGGTGAAGGTGCTGGACCAGACCAAGCCGGCCCAGCTCCTGGCCCAGGCCGAGGCCGCGCCGGACAAGGCGGTGGAGGCCTTCGCCGCAGGCCAGTAGGCGCCTAGTCGGTCTTTTCGGTGGGCGGGATGGGCGGGGCCGGGGCCTGGCAGGGGGCGTTCTTGGCCACCAGGCGGCCCAACCGGGCGCACCACAGGGCCACGAAGGTGCGGCAGGAGCCGCCGCCGTCCACCGCCTCCTCCCGGGGCCAACTGGCCTCGGGGCAGCTAAGATCGCACCAGCGCATGGTGGTTTCCTTCCGTCTCGGCCGGGTCCGGTCCCGGGAGCTGACGCCGAAAGTCCGGCGGGGTGGTGGGCAGGTGGATGGCGAACCGGGCCCCGCCGCCGGGACGCTCGTCCACCGTCAGCTCCCCGCCCAACAGCAACACCACGTCGCGGCAATAGGGCAGGCCCAGGCCCACCCCGTACTCCTTGGTGGTGTAGAGGGGATCGAAGACGCGGGCGCGCTCCTGGTCCGGGATTCCGGGGCCATCGTCGGCCACCGTGAAGACCACCCGGCCCTGCTCGTCCAGGCTGGTGGCCAGGTAGACCCGGCCCTGGTCGCGGGTGGCCTCCAGGGCGTTCTGCGTCAGGTTGCCCAGGGCCCGGATCAACAGGTCGGGGTCGGTCACCAAGGCGGGCAGATCCGGGGCCAAATCCCAGACCGGGTCGCGGACCGGGATCCCGGCGTGGGCCACGCCCCGTCGCCAGCCCTCGCGCATCATCTCCCCGGCCTCCACCTCGGCGAAGTCCAGGTCGCTCTCGCGGTTGAGCTTGAAGATCTGGCTCAACAGCTGCTCCAGTTGCTGGACCTCCTGCACGATGACCTTGACGTAGTTGCAGCGCGGGTCGTCCTGGCACAGGGCCCCGGCCAGGCGCTTGGCGAAGCCGCCGATGACCATGAGGGGATTGCGCAGCTCGTGGGCCAGGGCGCTGGTGAAGCGGGCCACCGCCGCGGTGCGCTCGGCCTGCATCACCAGCCGCCAGGTCTCCTTGAGCCGCTGGTTGGCCACGCTCAGGTTGGAGAGCTCCGCCTTGATCTCCCCCACCTGCTCGGCCACCTTGAGGTCGACCTCGGCCTTGAGCGCCGCCAGCTCCTCCTGGGCCCGGGCGAGGGCCTGGCTCCGGGACCAGGCCGCCACCGCCGCGGCCAACAGGCCGGCCAGCACGTCCAGAAAGCCCTGCTCCTCGGGAGTGAAGCCCACCCGCAGGCGGGTGG
>JAIUYB010000162.1 GCA_020216625.1 Desulfarculus sp. | reverse complement strand
CGGCAGGCGCCCTCGCAGGGATGGCTGCAGATGTAGCCGCAGACCCCGGGCAGGGGGTTGTCGCGCCGGATCACCGCCAGGGCCTCGGCGAAGCGGCCGGCGGCGGTCAGCGCCAGGTAGGCCTGGGCGTTGACCCCCAGGGGGCAGGCCTGGCGGCAGGGGCTGGTGGCGCGCTTGTCCATGAGCAGCGAGCGCGAGGGGCAATAGGCCGGGCTGCGGCTCAGGGGGGGATGGTCGGAGTCGTTGAGGGGGCAGACCTCCTGGCAGCGGCCGCAGCCGGTGCAGAGGTCGTAGTCCACGTAGACCGGGTCCTGGACCACCAGGGCCTCGCAACCGCCATTGGCCTGGACCAGGGACTCCACCCGGGCCTGGGTCAGGGGGGTGACCAGGGGATGGCGAGTGACCCGCAGGTAGAGCGGCCGGAACTGGAAGCTGAGGTCGGCCGGCCACTGGGCGAAGGGCTCCACCCCGGGGGGCAGCTCCAGGAAATGCCGCGCCCGCGCCGCCCAGACCACCGGGATGCCGCCGTGGGAGAGGTCCTCGGCCGCCTTCAGGGCCCCGTAGCCCGAGCCCACCACCAGGACCGCCTCGGGTCCGGCCCCGTTTTGCCGCGTGCTCAGGCTCACGAGGCCGCGGCCCCCCGCTCGGCCTTGCCCTTCAGGATGGCCAGGCCGTATTCTCGGCCCCGGGCGAAGGCGGCCTCGTTCTTCTCCTTGGTCTGGGGCGGCACCGAACCCAGCATGGCTTTTTTAAGCGACTCCGGGTCCACCAGGTCGGTCAGCGCCGAGAGGAAGCCCAGCATCACGATGTTGGCCATCATCTTGTTGCCCAGCTCCTCGGCGAAGCGGGTGGCGGGCACCTCATGCAGGCTCCAGGAGGGGTCCAGGTCGTGGGTCTCCACCAAGTCGGCGTCCCAGATCAGCATCCCGCCCGGGATGAGCGTGGACCGGTTGTTCTCGAAGCCCTCCTGGCTCATGCAGACCAGCACCTGGGGGCTTTCCACGTAGGGGAAGGCGATTTCGCCGTCGGAGACGATGACCTGGGAGGAGCAGGCCCCGCCCCGGGCCTCGGGGCCGTAGGACTGGGTCATGGTGGCGTGGCGGCCGTCGTGGATGGTGGCGGCCTTGCCCAGGATGTTGCCGGTCAGGATGATGCCCTGGCCGCCGAAGCCGGTGATGACCAGCTCCCGTTGCGCGTTGCCCGTCATGCTCCTCACCCCGCCTTGCGTTGTCCAGCCGCCGAGGCGTCCACCCCGGTGGCCGGCCAGGCCTCCACCTGGCCCCGGTTGACCATCTGGTAGTGGTCCAGGAAGGTGGGCCGGTCCAGCTCCACGAACTTGCCCACCACCAGGTGGTGGTCGAAGTCGATGGTGGCCTCGCCCGGGGCGATGTGGTTCTTCACCACCGAGCGGTCGTAGTAGAACCTCAGCAGGTCCAGGGCCCCCCGGATCTTGTTGCGCCGGCCGAAGGCGGTGGGGCAGGGGGCCACGACCTCCACGAAGCTGAAACCCCGGTGGTGGATGGCCTCCAGGATGGTGTTGGTCAGCCGGCGGATGTGCAGCGCGGTCCAGCGGGCCACGTAGCTGGCCCCGCAGGCCGCCGCCAGGGCGCAGAAATTGAAAGGCTCGTCGGGGTTGCCCTGGGGGGTGGTGGTGGTCTTGGCCCCGTAGGGCGTGGAGGGGGCCAACTGGCCGCCGGTCATGCCGTAGTTGAAATTGTTGACGCAGATGATGGTCAGGTCCATGTTGCGCCGGGCGGCGTGGATGAAGTGGTTGCCGCCGATGGCCAACAGGTCGCCGTCGCCGCTGGCCACGATCACCTTGCCCTGGGGCCGGGCCAGCTGCAGCCCGGTGGCGAAGGGTATCGCCCGGCCGTGGGTGGTGTGGAAGGAGTCCAGGCGGATGTAGCCGGCCATGCGGCCGGTGCAGCCGATGCCCGAGACCACGGCCACGTCCTGGCGGGGCAGGCCGGACTTGGTGATGGCGGCCATCAGGGAGCCGAAGACGATGCCGATGCCGCAGCCCGAGCACCAGATGTGGGGGATGCGCTCGGTGCGCAGGAGGTCGTCGTGGGGGTGCCGCGCCAGGGCGGCGGCCGGGGCGGTGGTCATGGGCGCTCCTTCAGGGCCTGGCCGATGGCCTCCACGATGCGGCGCGGGGAGATGATGGTACCACCGGGGTGGGCCACCAGGCGCACCGCGCAGCGGCCCTGGGCCAGGCGCTCCAGCTCCAGCACCATCTGCCCCAGGTTGATCTCGGGCATGATCATGCACTTCACCTGGTGGGAAAGCTCGCGAATGAACTGCTCGGGGAAGGGCCAGGCCACGTTGAGCTTGACCAGGCCGGCCTTGAGCCCGGCCTCGCGCGCGGCCAGCACCGCCCCCCGGGCCGAGCGGGCGCTGATGCCGTAGGCCACCACCGCCACCTGGGCGTCGTCCAGCAACAGGGTTTCGTAGTCCAGGATGCGGTCGAGGTTGTTGCGGATCTTGCCCACGATGCGCTCGGTCATCTCCACCTGGGCCGCCGGCGTCATGGTGGGATAGCCGCGCTGGTCGTGGGTCAACCCGGTGACGTGCATGAAGTAGCCGTCGCCGAAGTTGGCCATGGGGGCCACCCCGTCCGGGCCGGGGCGATAGGGCAGGTACTCGGCCGGGGACACGCTGGGCTTGGCGCGGTCGATGACCTCGATCTGATCGGCCGGGGGGATCACCACCCGCTCGTTCATGTGGCCCACCACCTCGTCGGCCATGATCAGGACCGGCAGTCGGAACTGCTCGGAGAGGTTGAAGGCCCTGATGGTGAAGTCGAACATCTCCTGGGGCGAGGCCGGGCAGAGGGCGATGATCTCGTAGGGCCCGTGGGAGCCCCAGCGGGCCTGCATCATGTCGCCCTGGCCCACCAGGGTGGGCAGGCCGGTGCTGGGCCCCGCCCGCTGCACGTTGCAGATCACGCAGGGGGTCTCGGTGCACAGGCCCAGGCCGATGTTCTCCATCATCAGGGAGAAGCCCGGGCCGGAGGTGCTGGTCATGGACTTCCGCCCGCCCCAGCTGGCCCCCAGGATGGCGGCCATGGAGGCGATCTCGTCCTCCATCTGGATGAAGACCCCGCCCACCTGGGGCAGGCGCTTGCTCATGCGCTCGGCCACCTCGGTGGCCGGGGTGATGGGGTAGCCCCCGAAGAAACGGCAGCCGGCGGCCAGCGCGCCCTCGCAGCAGGCCTCGTCGCCGTTCATGAAGTGGGTCCCGGTCAGGACGGCTTTGCCCGCCACGGTGCTACTCCCCGACTGGCGGCTGATTGCCCGCCGCGTCGGCCTCGCTGGAGAAGATGGCGAATTCCGGGCAGATGACCTCGCAGAAGTGGCAGTTCACGCACAGCTCCGGCTGGGCCGCCTCGGGGTAGTGATAGCCCTTGCGGTTGAACTTGCGGCTCATCACCAACAGCCCGCGCGAGCAATAGGCGATGCAGAACCCGCAGCCCTTGCAGCGGTCCTTGATGACCTCCACCCGGCCTCGGACAACCTTGATCTCCTCGCGGTCCAGCGGCTGACGCCAGTACTTCATGACCCGCTCCGCGCCTTGGCGTGGGTTGGTCCCCGCCCGCCCGTGGGCGTCCGGCCCCGGCCCGAGCGCGGTCCGGGGAGGTTCCAGGGCGGCCATGGGGAACTATCAGGAAATTCAAAGGATTGTAGTCTATTGCCCCCCGCCAGTCAAATCTAGGGTAACCAGTGGCAATTGCAGGTAATAGCGCCAATTGTCATATCAATTTCGCTAGTTGCGCGCATTTTCTCCGCCCCGGCGGCCAGCTGGCGGCTGGCGGGAGAAAACGGCCCCTGACCACCCGCCGCCACCCGGGTGCGGCCAGGGGGCCGTCGGGCGGCGGGGTGGGCGCTGGCTGGGTAGCCATCTGACATTCCACGGTTTATCCGGACGATGGGCGCAATTGTATAGCGAATGTCCCCGGACCGGGGCCGGGTGGGGGAGAGGATGCCGGGGGGCGGGCTCGGCGCCGGGCGGAGTTGGCCGGAGCGGGTCCTTTGGCCGGGGGCGGCTCAGACCTCGTCGTGATCGATGAGCTGGATGGTCACCTTCTCGCCGGCCTTGACCCGGGGCCGGTCGGCCGGCAGCACGATCAGGCAGTTGGCCTCGCTCATGGAGCGCAAGAGGGACGATTTCTGGTTGCCGGTGGTGGCCACGTGGAGCCGGTTGTCCCGCAGGGTGAAGCGGCCCCGCAGGAGGTGGACCTTGCCGGCCGGGGACTTGTCGATGTCCTCGGTCAGGATGGCCTCCACCACCGGCTTGTGGATCCGGCGGGCGCCCATCAGGCGCAGCAGGGCCGGGCGCACGAACTGGATGAAGGAGGTGAGGCTGGCGACCGGGCTGCCGGGCAGGCCGAAGACCAGGACGTCGTCCTTGGTCCCGAAGACGCAGGGCTTGCCCGGCTTGACGTCGATCCATTCGAAGCGGGTCTGGATGCCCAGCGCCGCGTGGATGTCCTTGACGAAGTCGTAGCGGCCCATGGAGACCCCGCCGGTGGAGATCACCACGTCCGCCGTCGCCAGGGCCTGGCGGAACAGGGTCTGAAGCTCGGCCAGACTGTCCCGGGCGATGCCCAGGTATTGGGGCCGGCCGCCGTACTTCTGGACCTCGGCGCAGAGGGTGTAGGCGTTGACGTCGTGGACGCCGCCCGGACGGGAGCGCTGACCCAGGCCCGCCAACTCGTCGCCGGTGGAGATGACCGCCACCGTGGGCCGGCGGTGAACCGCCACCTGGGCCTGGTTCAAGGCGGCCAACAGGCCCAGGTCGGCCGGGCGCAGGCGCTCGCCCCGGGGCAGGACCCGATCGCCCGGGGCGATGCTCTCCCCGGCGCGGCGGTAGTTCTGGTAGGGGGCCACCGCGCTGAAAACCCGCACGAAACCGTGCTCCTCCTCGGTTTCCTCCACCTGGACCACCGCGTCGGCCCCGGGAGGCATGAGCGCGCCGGTCATGATCCGCACCGCCCCGCCCCGGCTTAGCGACAGGCCCTCCAGACCGCCGCCGGCCCGGGACTCGCCCCGGACCTGGAGCCGCACCGGGCAGTCCGGGGCCGCGCCCCGGGTGTCGGCGGCCTTCACGGCGTAACCATCCATGGCCGAGCAATCCAGGGGCGGCACCATGAGCGGAGAGATGATGTCTTGGCCCAGGACCCGGCCGTTGGCCTCCAGCAGGGGGACCGTCTCCAGGTCCAGCGCGCGTACCGCGTCGAGGATGATCTCCATGGCTTTTTCCATGGAGATCGATGGCTTGACCGGACGGACCCCGTGCAGCACCCCAGCCCGCGCCAGGCGTCGGGCCCGCTCCACCCGCTCCGGCCAGGGCCGGACGGCCTGGCCGTCGCCGATCGGGTTGGCTTGGCGATGGTTGGCCAGAGCCACGGCCTGGCAATGCCAGTGGGTGTGGGCGGGGGCGGCGGGGTTTTTGCGGGTGGACACTGGGGCGCTCCCCTCACGGCCGGCGGCGACCGGGATTCGGCACCGGCGGGCTTGAGAAGCGCCGGCGTCGGAATGTGCAGCTATAATATAGCTTGAATGTAAGTACGGCGCAAGGAAGTTCAAGTCCGCGGGTCTAGAGGCGCCTCCGGCCCCCGTCCGGGCGCGGAGAACGCTCTTTGCCGGGGCCGTGCCGGGGCGGTCGTGTTACCCTGGGCCTGCCCCTGGCCCCGATATACGCCATCACCCTGCCGCTCCCTGGCGGCCCGGAAGGATGTCATGCAAAGCCTATCCCTTGGCCTGTCCGAGGCCCTGCGTCTGACCCTGGCGGGCACGACCCCCCTGGCGGCGGTGGAACTGCCCTTGCTGGAGGCCCTGGGCCAAGCCGCCGCCATTGACCACCAGGCCCTGGTGGACTCCCCGGCCCGGGACGCCTCGCGCAAGGACGGCTATGCCGTGGCCAGCCGCGAGCTGGCCGGGGCCGCGCCCGGGCATCCGGCCCGGCTGCGGGT
>JAIUYB010000161.1 GCA_020216625.1 Desulfarculus sp. | reverse complement strand
GCAGGTGCCGGTCTCCTGGGACGAGGCCCTGGACTTCGTGGCGGGTAAGCTCAAGGAGATCAAGGCCCAGCATGGCCCCGACGCCATCGCCGGCGTCTCCTGCGCGCGCTCGATCAACGAAGACTCCTACAACATGCAGAAGCTCTTCCGGGCGGTGATCGGCACCAACAACATCGACCACTGCGCACGAACTTGACACGCCCCCACCGTGGCCGGTCTGGCCATGGCATTCGGCTCCGGCGCGATGACCAACTCCTTCGCCGATTTCGAGAAGGCCAAGCTGATCATCGCCATCGGCTCCAACACCACCGAGGCCCACCCGGTGGCCGGGGCCTACCTCAAGCGCGCGGTCTTGAAGGGCGCGCAGCTCATCGTGGTCGATCCCCGCTACACCGGCATCGCCGAGCACGCCCAACACCACGTGCCGATCAAGGTCGGCTCGGACGTGGCCTTCATCAACGGCCTGATGCACGTGCTGATCAAGGAAGACCTCTACGACAAAGACTACGTCCAGACCTGCACCACCGGCTTCGAGGTCTTGAAGGCCAAGGTGGCCGAATACCCGCCGGAGCGGGCGGCGGCCATCGCCGGAGTCAGCGCCGAGACCATCGTGGAGATCGCCCGACTGCTGGCCTCCACCAAGCCGGCGATGCTGGTCTACACCCTGGGCATCACCGAGCACACCTGCGGCGTCAACAACGTGCTCTCCTGCGCCAACCTGCAGATGCTCCTGGGCAACGTGGGCTTCGAGTGCGGCGGCGTCAACCCCCTGCGCGGCCAGAACAACGTCCAGGGGGCCTGCGACATGGGCGCGCTGCCCAACGTCTTCCCCGGCTACCAGAAGGTCACCGACCCGGCCGCGCGCGAGAAGTTCCAGAAGGCCTGGGGGGTGGAGAAGCTGCCCGAGCAGAACGGCCTGATGATGCCGGCCATGTTCGAGGGCATCGCCAAGGGCACCATCAAGGCCCTGTGGGTCTTCGGCGAGAACCTGGCCAACACCGAGCCGGACATCCGCCACGTGGAGCACTGCCTGGAGAAGGTGGACCTCCTGGTCTGCAACGACATCTTCAACACCGAGACCACCCGCTTCGCGGACGTGGTCTTCCCGGCCGCGGCCTGGAGCGAGGACGACGGCACCTTCACCAACAGCGAGCGCCGGGTCAACCGGGTGCGCAAGGCGGTCGAGGCTCCGGGGGAGGCCAAGCCCAACTGGTGGGTTTTCCGCGAGGTGGCCCGGCGCCTGGGCCAGGAGTGGGCCAGCGCCAGCGGCCAGGAGATCTGGGACAACGAGGTCAGCGAGCTGGCCCCGGCCCTGAAGGGCATCAAGTATCGCCGCCTCGAGAACGACGGCCTGCAGTGGCCCTGCCCCAGCGAGGACCACCCCGGCACGGTCTGCATGCACGCCGGCGGCAAGTTCACCTGCGGCCTGGGCGTCTTCCACGCCGTGGACTGGACCCCGCCGGCCGAGGTGCCCGACGCCGAGTACCCCCTGGTCCTCAGCACCGGCCGCCGGCTCTACCACTACCACACCCGCACCCAGACCGGCCGCTGCGGGGGCTTGAACGACCTCTTGGGCGAGGAGACGGCCGACATTTCCTTCGCCGACGCGGCGGCCCTCGGGGTCAAGACCGGCGACAAGGTCCGGGTCTCCAGCCGGCGCGGCCAGGTGGTGGTCAGCGCCAAGGTCACCCCCCAGGTGCCCCAGGGCCTGGTCTGGATGGCCTTCCACTTCCGCGAGGGCAACGCCAACTGGCTGACCAACCCGGTCTTCGACCCCATCAGCCAGACCGCCGAGTACAAGGCCTGCGCGGTCAAACTCGAAAAGGCCTAACCCCCTACAACAACTGACGCGACAATCCCCGCGGGGGAGCCCAACCGGGCTCCCCCGCTTCATTTTCCTGGCGCATCGCCGGGCGGCGTTTTCCCGACCAACGCTCAAATCTGGTTGACTGGCGCTCTGATCGACGATAGATTGACTGAGCACTCAGTTAGCGATGGCCGCGGACCGTCCCCGGCCCGATGTCTCATTCCGGGAGGAATCGACTTGTCGCGCAAGCAAGCCATCATCACCGCCGCCATCGATCTGTTCGCGGCTCAGGGCTATCACGCCACCCCCACTGCGGAACTGGCCCGCCGGGCCGGGGTTTCGGAGGGTTCGATCTTCTATTATTTCCCCACCAAGGAGGAGATCCTGCTCCACATCCTCCAGGAGGCCATGACCAACTACCTGGAGTCAGTGCGCAAAATATTGGATGAAGCCCCCAGCGGCATCGACGCGGTGGAGGGCTTCGTGCGCAACCACTTGGCCGGCTCCCAACTCCAGCCCAAGATAACCAAGATCCTGGTGCGGGATTTCCCCCTGGGTCTGCTGGAGCCCGGCTCTCCCCATCACGCCAAATTGCAGCCCCTGTTCAGCGAGTTGGGCGACCTGTTGCTGACCATCATTCAGCGCGGCCAGGCCGACGGCAGCGTCATCGCGGGCTCTCCCCAGGCCCTGGCCCTGCTTTTGCGCTCCACCACCGTGGGCCTGAGCCGTCTGCTCCTGCTGCTGGGGGCCAGCCAGCCCGTCGATGGCCGGGAGGAGCTGGTGGCCTGCTGCCGGCGGGCCTTCGCCGCCCGCTGAGACGGCCGCTCGCGCCCTGGGACCGGCAACCCCTTGAGATGGCATGGCTACCCGCCGGGGCCGGTTGACGCCCCGGCGGCCCTCTGATATGGAAAAGATGCGCCGGCCGCCACCCCGGCCGCGCCTGGCCCCGGCATCCCTTCGCGACGCCAACTTGGCGCCAGGGAGTAGTAGCGTGAGTCTGGCCCAGGAGTTGGTCGCCGCCCTGCGCGCGGTGCTGCCCGGCCCCGGACCGGTGGCCCTGCACGAGCCCTGTTTCGCTGGCAACGAGTGGAAATACCTGAAGGATTGCCTAGACAGCGGCTGGGTGTCCTCGGTGGGCTCCTATGTGGACCGCTTCGAGGATGAACTGGCCCGCTTCACCGGGGCCAAACGGGCGGTGGCGGTGGTCAACGGCACCGCCGCCTTGCAGGTGGCCCTGCGCCTGGCCGGGGTGACGGCCGGCGACGAGGTGATCGTCCCCGCCCTGACCTTCGTGGCCACCGCCAACGCGGTGGCCTACCTGGGGGCCACGCCCCATTTCGCCGACAGCGCCGAAGCGACCCTGGGCCTGGACCCGGCCGCCTTGGCCCGCCACCTGGCGCAGGTGGCCGTGGCGCGCGATGGCCAGTGCCTGAACCGCCAGACCGGCCGGGTGATGCGGGCGGTGGTCCCGATGCACGTCTTCGGCCATCCGGTGGACCTGGAGGGGCTGCAAAGGGTCTGCGACGACTACGGCCTGGCGCTGGTGGAGGACGCGGCCGAGTCCCTGGGCTCCTACTACCATGGCCGCCACACCGGCACCTTCGGTCGCCTGGCCACCCTGAGCTTCAACGGCAACAAGACCATCACCACCGGCGGGGGCGGGGCGATCCTGACCAACGACGAGGAGTTGGGCCGCCTGGCCAAGCATCTGACCACCACCGCCAAGCCGCCCCATCCCTGGGCCTACGCCCACGACCAGTTGGGCTACAATTATCGTCTGCCCAACCTCAACGCCGCCCTGGGCTGCGCCCAGATGGAGCAGCTGCCGGAGTTCCTGCGCCGCAAACGCCGTCTGGCCGAGGCCTACGCCCAGGGCCTGGCAGGACTGACGGGGGCGCGTTTCTTTCGCGAGCCCCCGGGTTGCCAGAGCAACTACTGGCTCAACGCCCTGATCCTGGACCGGGGCCGGGAGGCGGAGCTGACCCCCTGCCTGGAGGCCGCCAACCAGGCCGGGTACATGACCCGGCCGGCCTGGGAGCTGATGCACCGGCTGCCGATGTACCGCGCCTGTCCACGCATGGACCTGCCGGTGGCCGAGTCCCTGGCCGGGCGCATCCTCAACCTGCCCAGCGGCCCCCGCCTGCTGGTCTGAGGCCGCCGTCGAGGGAGACATCGCCATGAAAGTGGTCGCCATCGTCCAGGCCCGCATGGGCAGCACCCGCCTGCCGGGCAAGGTTCTGGCCGACCTGGCCGGCGCGCCGGTGCTGGCCCGCTGCCTGGATCGTCTGGCCCGGGCCACCCGCCTGGACCAGATCGTGGTGGCCACCACCACCCTGGAGCCGGACCAGGCGTTGGCCGATTGGTGCCAGGCCCGGGGCCAGGTCTGTTTCCGGGGCCATCCCGAGGACCTCCTGGACCGGTATTACCAGGCCGCCCAGGCCTGCGCGGCCCAGGTGGTGGTGCGCTGCACCTCCGACTGTCCCCTGATCGACCCCCAGGTGGTGGACGACGTGGTGGGCCAGTTCCTGGAACGGTTGCCGGAGGTGGACTACGCCTCCAGCCGTCTGCCGCGCTACACCTATCCCCGGGGCCTGGACACCGAGGTGATGACCCTGGAGGCCCTGTCCCGGGCCTGGGCCCAGGACCGCGACCCGGCCTGGCGCGAGCACGTCACGCCCTATATCTACTTTCATCCCGAGCAGTTTCGCATCCATGGCGCCATGTGTCTGGACGGCGACTTCTCCCGCTATCGCCTGACCGTGGACACCCCGGAGGACCTGGCGCTGATGCGCCTGATCTTCCGCCAGTTCGGCCACGATCGTTTTTCTTGGCGCCAGGCGGTGGAGTTGCTGGAACGCAACCCGGAGTGGGCGGCCATCAACGCCGGGATCGAACAGAAGAAACTCATCGCCCCGGACGGCAGCGCGGTCTAGGGAACAACCGCCGGCCATTTGGCCGGCCGCCAGGAGACGGCCCTTGCGCACCATCGCCACCATCGAGGCCCGCATGCGCTCCACCCGCCTGCCGGGCAAGGTTCTGCTGCCCATCCTGGGACGGCCCATGCTGGAGCTGATGATCGAGCGCCTTAACCGGGTGCGGGGCCTGGACGGCGTGGTCATCGCCACCAGCGAGGACCCGTCCTGCCAGCCCATCGCCGAGTTGGCCGCCCGCCTGGGGGTGGGTTGCCACCGGGGCAGCGAGGACGACGTGCTGACCCGGGTGCTGGAGGCCGCCCGCTCCATGCGCGCGGAGCGCATCGTGCAGACCACCGGCGACTGCCCCCTGGTGGACCCGGCCACGGTGGAGGCGGTCCTGGCCCTGCACGACCAAGGCCGGGGCGATTTCTGCGCCAACATGCTGACCCGCGAGCTGGCCCCCCTGCCCTCCGGCCAGGAGCCCTTCCCCGCCCGGCGCACCTACCCGGTGGGCCTGGACGTGCGGGTCTTCCGCCTGGCCGACCTGGAGGAGGTGGCCCGCCTGAGCACCGATCCGGTGGACCACGAGCACGTCTCCAACTATTTCTGGGAGCACCCGGAGCGCTTTCGCCTGGCCAACCTGGACGGCGGCTTGCCGGACTGGGCCCGGGAGCTGCGCCTGACCGTGGACACCGCCGAGGACTTCAGCCTGATTAACAGCATCTTCGAGGAGTTGTATCCAACCAAGCCCGACTTTTCCCTGGCCGAGGTGCTGGATCTCCTGGCCCGGCGGCCGGAGTTGGCCGACCTCAACCGCCACGTGGTGCAAAAAGGGGTGCGCTGATGGTTTGGCGGGCGGCGGTCATCGGCTGCGGGCGGATGGGGCATCTTTTCGCCCGCCAGGCCCCCCACTTGGGGGTCTACGCCCACGCCCAGGCCTACGCCGCCTGCCCGGCCACCCAGTTGGTCGCGGTCTGCGACCCGGACCCGGACTTGGCCCGGGATTGCGCCCAGACCTGGGGAGCCGGGGCCTGGTTCCAGGACCCCCGCTCGCTACTGGCCGAGGCCCAACCCCAGATCGTCAGCATCTGCAGCCCCGACCCCACCCATTACCAGCTGGCCCTGGCCGCCCTGGAGACCCCGGGCCTGCGGGCGCTGTTCATGGAGAAACCCCTGGCCCTGGACCTGGACCAGGCCGCCCGGGTGGTGGAGTTGGCGCGGGCAAGGGGCGTGGTCCTGGCGGTCAACTACCTGCGGCGCTATTGCC
>JAIUYB010000160.1 GCA_020216625.1 Desulfarculus sp. | reverse complement strand
GACGGTCTCTTGTTCGGCCACCACCTCCAGGTTGGACAGGCTGCCGCGCAACATGGCCAGGGCCCCGATGGACTGACCCGGGCCGCGGCTCTCCACCATGCTTTCCAGGCCATTCTCGTCGCGCAGAAAAAGGCGCACCCGGCCGGAGTAGATCAGGCGCAGGGCGTTGACCTGGCTTTTGCCCCGGGCCAGGATGGTCTGGCCCTTGGGGTGGAACTCGCCGGTGCAGCGCTGGGCCAGGTCGGCCAGGATCAGGGCGTCCAGAATGTCGAACGGCGGGGTTTTTTGCAAAAAGGCCAGGATCTCCGGCCGGGTTGGCGCGGGCGGGCTGGATTGGTCTGGCATGCCGGCTCCCTTGTGCTGGCCCAGGGCCGGGCGCGCGGGGCGGGTCCGGCCCTGGGTCCGAACCCGCCGCCGTGGAAGCCACCTGTCGGCGTGGGACCCCGGGGGGTCCCACGCCACAAGGGGGCTACTTGCCCTTCATCTCGATCAGGGTTTGGATCACGCTGGGATCGGCCAGGGTGCTGGTGTCGCCCAACTGGTCCATCTCGTTGCTGGCCATCTTGCGCAGGATGCGGCGCATGATCTTGCCGGAGCGGGTCTTGGGCAGCCCCGGAGCCCAGTGGATGATGTCGGGGGAGGCGATGGGCCCGATCTCCTTGCGCACGTGGGCCACCAGGTCCTTCTTGAGCTGCTCGGTGTAGTCGTGGCCAATCTTGAGGGTGACGTAGGCGTAGATGCCCTGGCCCTTGATGTCGTGGGGATAGCCCACCACCGCGGCCTCGGCCACGGCGGGATGGCTGACCAGGGCGCTTTCCACCTCGGCGGTGCCCATGCGGTGGCCGCTGACGTTGATCACGTCGTCCACGCGCCCGGTGATCCAATAGTATCCATCCTGGTCGCGCTTGCAGCCGTCGCCGGAGAAGTAGTAGCCGTCGAAGTCGCTGTAGTAGACCAGCTCGAAACGCTCGTGGCTGCCGTAGGTGGTGCGCAATTGACCGGGCCAGGGGGCCTTCATCACCAGGCGGCCGCTGACGTCGTTGCCCTCGATGATCTGACCCTGGTCGTCCACCAGGGCCGGCTGGACCCCGAAGAAGGGGAAGGTGGCCGAGCCGGGCTTGGTGGGGGTGGCCCCGGGCAGGGGGGTGATGAGGATGCCGCCGGTCTCGGTCTGCCACCAGGTGTCAACGATGGGGCAGCGCCCCTCGCCCACCACCTCGTGATACCAGCGCCAGGCCTCGGGGTTGATGGGCTCGCCCACGGTGCCCAGCAGGCGCAGGGATTGGCGGCCATGCTTGGTCACGTAGTCGTCGCCCATGCGCATGATGGCGCGGATGGCGGTGGGGGCGGTGTAGAAGATGTTCACCTTCCATTTGTCCACCACCTCCCAGAAGCGGCCGGCGTCGGGATAGGTGGGCACGCCCTCGAACATCAGGCTCTGGGCGCCGTTCAGAAGCGGACCGTAGAGGATGTAGCTGTGGCCGGTGACCCAGCCGATATCGGCGGTGCACCAGTAGATGTCGCCGTCGTGGTAGTCGAAGACGTACTTGTGGGTCAGGCTGACGTAGACCATGTAGCCGCCGGTGGTGTGCAGCACGCCCTTGGGCTTGCCGGTGGAACCGCTGGTGTAGAGGATGAACAGCGGGTCCTCGGCGTCCATCCACACCGGATCGC
The DNA here is from genome assembly GCA_020216625.1 of Desulfarculus sp. GTDB lineage: Bacteria > Desulfobacterota > Desulfarculia > Desulfarculales > Desulfarculaceae > JACRDC01. The sequence continues at coordinate 4,336 of JAIUYB010000160.1, read as the reverse complement.
AACCCACCGGGGCGTCGACCATCAGCTCGTGCCACCACAGGTCGCGGCCGGCCACCATGGGGCAGTCGATGCCCTTGCCCTCGCCCACCCGGCGCACCACCACGCAGCGGGGCACCTTGACTCCCTCGCGCTCGCTGCCGGCCAGGGCGTCGTCGGCGATCTGCTTCAGGGTCACGGCCTTGCCGCCGCGGTAGGTGCCGTCGCTGGTGATCAACAGGCTGCAACTGCTGTCGACGATGCGGTCCTTCAGGGACTCGGCCGAGAAGCCGCCGAAGACCACCGAGTGGATGGCCCCGATGCGGGCGCAGGCCAGCATGGCGATGGCCAGCTCCGGGATCATGGGCAGGTAGATGGTGACTCGGTCGCCCTTCTTGATGCCGAAGGACTTGAGCACGTTGGCGAACTTGGTGGCCTGCTCCCAGACCTGGCGGTAGGTCAGCACCCGGTCCTCGCCGGGCTCGTTGCCCTCCCAGAGCAGGGCCGGCTGGTCGCCGCGGGTGTTCAGGTGGCGGTCCAGACAGTTGTAGGTGATGTTGGTCTTGCCGCCCAGGAACCACTTGATGGAGATCGGGCCCTTGCTGCGGTGATAGTTGTACTCCAGGACCTTGTCCCAGCGCTTGTCCCAGTGGAAGCCCTCGGCCACCTCGGCCCAGAATCCTTCCGGATCATTGATGGAGCGGTCATACATCTGGCGGTATTGCTCCATGCCCTTGATCCAGGCCTTGTCCACGAAGCTTTGGGGTGGGTAGTAAAGACCGTTTTTTTCCATCACCTTGTCGTCCGCCATGAAATCCTCCTCCCGCTTGGCTCTGGTCCAAAAAACCACAGGATTTATCAATCCCCCCGGCGGGCGGCCGGCGGGTCGTCCGGCTGATTGCGCACGCGTGACAGGGCCATGTCTCCATGATAGCCCATCACCGGGTTGGTTTGCACAGAGGCTTGGCCGCGCCAGCCGCGCCCCGCATCCGGCCACCTAGGCCGCCATGCCCCCCAGCTTGATCATCTCGCGCAGGCTGCCCCGCCCCTGGCTCTCCAGCTTCTGCATGAAGCGCTGGAAGATCAGGGCGGTGGCCAGCGCGTCGCCCAGGGCGGTGTGGCGCTCCGGGACTTCCACCGCGAACAGCTCGGCCAGGGCGTCCAGGCCGCACTTCTTGAAATCCAGGTAGACCCCGTAGGGATCGGGTTTCAACAGCAGGGTTCGGCAGAGCTCCACCGTGTCCAGCACCAGGTTCTGCAAGGGAAAACCGAACTGGCCCTTCATCACCCGGTTCATGAAATACACGTCAAAGGGGGCGTAGTGGGCCACCAGGATGTCGTGCCCCAAAAAACCTAGGAAATCCAGGAACACCTCCCAGGCCGGGCGGGCCTGGTGGATCATGTCGGGCACGATGGCGTGCACCTTGATCGATTCCACCGGGATGTCCCGGCCGGGATTGCACAGCTCGCTGAAGACCTCGCCCAGCCGCACCCGCCCCCCCACCACCCGGAAGGCCCCCACGCTCACCACCCGGTCCTTGTTGGGGTCCAGACCGGTGGTTTCCAGGTCCAGCACCACGAAGCGGTGGGTGCGGGCCGGCTCGTCCAGGCGCAGGTTGTCCAAGGCCCCCAGGTTGGCCAGCGCCCGGGGGTCCAGGTCCCTGCCCCGCAGGCGGAAGCGTAGCCAGCGGTTGCGGGCCCGGGCCAGGTATAGTCGCAGTCCGCCGTTCTGGAAGCTTTCCGCCACTCCCTCAGGCCACCTGTTGGTCCTGATGGCGGCGGGCCAGCAGGTCCTGCAACTCGTTGATGATCGCGAAGCTGTCTTTAAGCATCTTGCGCTGCACCGGGCTGAGGCTGGCCGGCACCACCTGGGCGTCGGGCTCCAGTCCGGCGGCCCGCGCCTCCAGGTGGCGGGCGATGCGCATGAGGGTGATGAAGCTGAAGGCCTCGCGCAGGTCGCCGGCGAAGGTGTCGCTGACCACGCCGCGGCGGGCCAGGGCCTCCAGGCGCTCCAGGGTGGAGGTGGCGGCCAGGCCTTGCTCCAGGGCCAGCACCCTCACCCCGTGCACCAGGGGCGTCAGTCCGCTTTGCTTCAGGTCCAGCCGGGCCTGGTACTCCCCGCTCTTGTCCACCACGTAGTCGCGCAAGAAACCCAGGGGAGCGCGCGAATAGGGCAGCAGCCGGGCCAGGCGGGCCAAAAACTGGCGGTTGGTTTCCAGAACCTTGGTCACCCGCTGGCGCAGGAAGGCGGCGAAGCCGTCGGAGCCGCCCACGGCCCGGAAATCAAACAGCGGCCCGGCCTGGGGCATCACGCAGACTCCGCGCTCGGCGATCAGGTCTTCCAGGGCCCGGGCCCAGCCGGAGCGATCCTGGCACCAAGCCGGCTGGCTGGCCAACTGGCCCTCGGCGCAGAGCGGGAACCCGGCCAAGGCCAGGCGCTCCACCGCCCGCGCCCCCAGGGTCAGGAACCAGCGCGCCCCGGCCTCGCGCCGCTCGGGCGGGAGATCGTCGTAGACCAGGCCGTTCATCTGGCAGGTGCGCAGGGCCTGTTCCCGCCGCCCGGCCGACCCCAGGGCCAGCCAGGCGTAGGTGGCCGGAGCGCGCCCCAGACCCTGGGACTCCATCTCCAGCTCGGTCAGCTCCAGAATCTTGGTGGTCAGGCGGTCATTGAACTCCGAGGCCAGATCCAGCATGTACTGCGCGCTGCCGCCCAGGCGCAGGAGCATCTCCAAAACCGGGTCCAGACGCTGGTGGACCAGCTCCAGCTCGTCCGGACTGTGGATCTTGTCCAGGTCGCGCACCAGTCCCACCGGGGCCGCCCCGGTGACCACCCTCAGGTCGTGGTCGCTGATCACCCCCAGCAGGCGCCCGCCCTCGCCCACCGCCAGGTGGTGGACTCGGTGGCGGATCATCTCCAGCATGGCCTCGAAGGCGAAGGCCTTGGGATGGATGGTGCGCACCGGTCGGCTCATGACCTCGCCGACCGGGGCCTCGGGATCGGCGCCCCCGGCCAGCACCCGCGCCCGCAGGTCGGTGTCGGTGAGGATGCCCAGGGCTCGGCCCTCGGCCCCACAGACCACCACCGATCCCACCCGGCGGCGGGTCATCTGGCGGGCGGCCTCGCGGACCGGGGTGTCCGGGGTGCAGGTCAGAACCTGGGTGGTCATCAGCTCGCCCACCAGGCTGCGGGCCAGTTGGGCGTCCAGGCCCAGGGACTCGCCTTGGTGGCCGGTGGCGAACCAGGTGGCCGGGTTGCGCTGGACGGCCTGGAGATTGCGGGCCAGGCTGAAGGAGAAGTGGCGCTTGAAGGCCGGATTGCGGTCCACCAGCTCGCGGAACTTGGCCGCCGGCAGGAGGAAGGCGATGACGTCCTCCCGGGCGGTGACCTCGAAAAGGGCCTGGCTGCCCTGGAGAAGGCTCACCGCCCCGAAGGTCTCCCCCTCGCCCCGGATGTCCACCAGGATCTCGCCGCCATCCATCTCGGGCAGAGTCACCTTGACCGAGCCCGACTGGATGATGGCCAAGTCGGTGGCTGGCGGACCGCCGGCGCGGATTATCACCTCCCCGCGCGGAAAATAGGCGATCTCCATCCGGGCCACCACCGCGCTCAGCTCATCCTCGCCCAGGGTGTCGAACGGCGTCACCCGGCGAATGAAGTCCTTGATGCGCGGCAGGGGGAAATCGCCCATGGGCCTCCTCGCGAACCAGGGCGGCGGGCGCAAACATCCCCCGCGGTCGAGGACCGCGCCTGCGCCACCCATCCTGGGGCCATCCTAGACGAGGGCCGGGCCGGGGGACCATGGGGGAAAACCCGTATTTTGGGTGGGGATGGCCCTACCACGCGGTTGGGCCGCAGCGGGAAAAATCAAGGACGGCGCTAGGCCGGGGGCGGGGCGGCCTCCTCCATCATCGCCGCCACCTGGCGCAGGACGTCGGCGATCCGTTGGCGCTCGTCCAAGGGGAGATTGACCAGGTTGCCGGCCAGGCGCTGGTGCAGGGAGGCCGGAGCCAGGGCGGCGGCCTTGCGCCCGGCGGCGGTGACGTATAGCAGCACCCGGCGCCGGTCCAGACCGTCGCGCCGCCGCTCGATGAACCCCCGGGCCTCCAGGCGGTCCAGGATGCCGGTGACCGTGGCCTGGCTCAGGACCACCTCCCTGGCCAGTTGGCCCGGGGTCTGGGCCGGGGCGTCCAGGAGCGCCCGCAGGCAGACCAGTTGGGGGACGGTGAGATGGAAACGGGCGGCCAGGCTGTGGCTGAAGACATCCAGGGCGCGGCTGATGCGGCGCAGGGATTCGAGGATGTCAGACTCCGGTCCGGCGGGCACGGGGCTCTCCTTGCTGACCAGGGCGGGCGCGGCGCT
>JAIUYB010000159.1 GCA_020216625.1 Desulfarculus sp. | reverse complement strand
AGAAACTCTGGAAATCGTCGTCCGCCAGCGGGATCATCTCGCGCGGCTGGCTCCGGTTGGCCGAAGCCAAGCCGGCGCGGGCCGGTCCGGACGGGACCAGGGACCGCTGCCCATGGTCCGCCAGGCCCTCTCCGGGCTCCTCCGCCGCCAGCGCCCGTCCCGCCGCTCCCCGGCCCGCGGAGGCGGAGCCCACGACCTGGATCAGACGCTCCACGTGGCCCTTCATGGTCGCGGCCTGGGCCGAGAGCTCCTGGGCCGCGGCCGCCGATTGCTCGGCGCTGGCCGCGTTCTGTTGCGTCACCTTGTCCATTTCGGTCATGGCTCGGTTCACCTGGTCGATGCCCTGGGCCTGCTCGCTGGAGGCGGCGGCGATCTCGCTCACCAACTCCGCCACCTTGCCGGCGCGGTCGGAAACCTCCTGGAAGGCCTGGTTGGTCACCTGGACCAGTTCCGAGCCCTCTTGGGTCTTTTTGATGGTGCCCTCGATCAAGGCGGTGGTGTTCTTGGCCGCGTCGGCCGCCCGGATGGCCAGGTTGCGCACCTCCTCGGCCACCACCGCGAAGCCCGCCCCGGCCTCGCCCGCCCGGGCCGCCTCCACCGCCGCGTTCAAGGCCAGCAGATTGGTCTGGAAGGCGATCTCGTCGATGGTCCGGATGATCTTGCCGGTGTCCTCGCCGGCTTGTTTGATCTCGGCCATGGCCACCGTCAGTTTGCCCATCGACTGGTTGGCCCGGTCCACCACCGACCGGGTCTCCTTCATCAGGCTGTCGGCCTGGGAGGCGTGGTCGGCGTTGGTCCGGGTCATGGACGACATCTCCTCCATGGAGGAGCTGGTCTGCTCCAGGGAGGCGGCCTGGCTGGCCGAGCCCTCGGCCAGGGATTGGCTGGCGCGCGACACCTGGCCGGAGGCCGAGGCCACCTGGTCGGCGCCCTCGCTCAAGCCCTCCACCACCAGATGGATGGGCCGGGTGATGCTGCGGGTCAGGACAAAGGCGGCGCCAGCGCCCAGCATCAGGGCCGCCACCAGCCCGATGATCATGATCATGGAGGCCGCGGACAGGCTACTCACCGCCCGGTCGGCGATGGCGGTGGTCTCGCCCATGCCCGCCTTGGCGGTGCCCTGGGCGGCGGCCAGGACGGCATCGGCCAACACCGCCCGCCGGGAGGCGATCTCCTCCTTGGCCAGCCAGTTGGTCAAAAACTCCTCCATCGCCTTCTTGTAATCGGCGGCGGCCTCCCGGGCGGCTCCCACCAGCTCGCGATTCTGCGGCTGGCGAGTGACGATCCGCAGGGAGACGAACTTGCCGTCCATCTCGGTGAAGCGTTTGATGGCCGCCTCGATGATCTTGGGATCGCGCAGGGCCTGGGCCTTCCAGTTTTCCACCCAAATCGCGTTGCCCATCTCGATAATGTCGTTGATATTGCCCACCTTGGTGGTCCGTTCGTTGATCTTGTCCACCCCGGCGTTCCTGGACACATCGTCCTTGAGGGCCTTTTCCTGACTCTTGAGGTATTCGGCGCAACCCTTGCTGAATTGGGCGGCAGCCTGGTTCATGGCCTGGCGATTGGCGTTCATGGCCTGGTCCAAGGCCACGGTTTGCTCCACCAACTGCTCGAACTCAGTGATTTTGGCCTGAGACTTGGCCGCATGGTCCTTCAGCTCGCCCAAGGCGGTGAACCGGGTCGCGTGGTCGTCGGCGGCCTTGATTTGGCGGTGGATCTCGCGCATCTGGTCCTGGCCGCGCTTGAGCAGAGCCTGGTCGCCCGAGAAGTCATAGCCGCGGATTTCGTACATCGCCAGCAGGGAAGACCGCTCAATCGCGCTGGCCAGCGCCACCTGGGGCACGTACTCCTGGGCCAGCCGGGCGGCGTCCCGCTCGACCCTGGTCATGTTGAACACCGCCATGGCGCCCAGCAGCAGAGCTATCAGTATCAGTAATCCGAATCCCAGGGCGACCTTGGCCCCCAATTTCAGGTTCTGCATGCTCCCTCCCCAGTATCCGCGCATCGATGGCCACTATCGCGAACGCACCATCCCCCCCCTCACCAGCGGGTGATCGCGCCCCTGGACCGGTTCGGAGGGATTAATACTCAAGCGACAGCACAAATCATACCAAAGAATTATCCAAAATGACCCGGGAACAATTCCGATTAATGGCGGCGCGAGGAGCTGCCCAAGGCGTCGAGCGCGGCCTCGCCCTTGACGACACAAAATCCCTTGACCTCCAGGCCGTCCCGGGTTATCTAGTATGCTAACTTTCGCGAGGTCAGCATGGAATCCTTCGAGGACTGCATCGTCTTTCAACTGGCCAAGGCCTACCAGCGTGCCCATGGCATCCTCAAGGAGCACCTGCGCCCCTATGGCCTCACCTCGGTGCAGCGCCTGATCCTGGGAGTTCTCGAGGAGGAGGACGGACTGGCCGCTGGGGAGATCGGCCAGCGCCTGGTGCTGGATAGCGCCACGCTTTCCGGCATCTTGGAACGGATGGCCGACAACGGCTGGATCAGCAAGGAGCCCGACCCCAACGACCGAAGGGTGGTGAGGATCTTCACCACCGCCAAGGCCAAAGGGTTGGTGAATGAATTGCGCCAGGCGGTGATCGACAGCAACCAGGCGGTCTTGAGCCCTCTATCCCTGGAGGAGAAAATCCTCCTGAAGCGTCTTTTGCGGGACTTGCGCTAGACATTATTTTTTTGCCAGCATTGTTAGCGTACAAGATATTCACAATGCTACAAGGAGCGCCGCCATGAGCGATGAGGTCTACCAGCAGTTGGCCCGCCATTTGGACCGCCTGCCGGCCGGGTTCCCCCCCACCGAGAGCGGGGTGGAGCTGCGCATCCTGCGCCAGCTCTTCACCCCCGAGGAGGCGGAGCTGGCGGTGAAGCTGACCCTGAAGCTGGAGCCGGCCGAGGCCATCGCCCAGCGGGCGGGCCAGCCGGTGGAGAAGATCGCGCCCCGGCTGCGGGAGATGTCGCGCAAGGGCCTGATTTTCAGCATCGAGACGGCCGACCGGCCCCCGGCCTACATGGCCTCGCAGTTCGTCATCGGCATCTGGGAATACAACCTCAACCGCCTGACCCCGCAGTTCGTGGCCGACGTGGAGGAATACATGCCCCACCTGGCCCAGGCCTCCTTCGGGGTGCTGCCCCAGTTGCGCACCATCCCGGTGGGGCGCAGTGTGGAGGCCAAGGCCGAGATCCTGGCCTACGAATCGGCCGAGGCGCTGATCCGCCGTCAGGACAAGCTCTTGGTGGCTCCTTGCATCTGCCGCCGCGAGCACGAACTCCGGGGCGGGGGCTGCGGCAAGCTCTCCGAGGCCTGCCTGGTCTTCGGCTGGGGGGCGGAATACTACCTACGTAACGGACTGGGCCGCACCATCGATCAGGACGAAGCCCTGGGCATCCTCCAAAAGGCCGAGGAGCAGGGCCTGGTGGTCCAGCCCAGCAACTCCCAGGACGTCATCAACATCTGCCTCTGCTGCGGCGATTGCTGCCAGGTGCTCAAGAACCTCAAGCGCCACCCCCACCCGGCCCAACTGGTGGTCTCGCCCTTTGTGGCCAGCCTGGACCAGGAGGCCTGCGTCGGCTGCGGGACTTGCCTGGAGCGCTGCCAGATGGAGGCGCTCAGTCTGGAGGACGACCAAGCCCGGCTGGACCCGGAGCGCTGCATCGGCTGCGGCCTGTGCGTCACCACCTGTCCCTCCGAGGCCCTGAGCCTGACGCGCAAGCCAGAACAACCCCAGGTGCCGCGCAACGTCGGCGAGGCCATGCTGCTCAGGGCCAAGACCCGGGCGGCCTTGCAAGAAAAGCTCAGCCGGCACCAGAATCTTTAGCGGGGCAAACCGCCCCGGGGAGAGGGAGACATGGGAACCTGGCATCAGACCGGATGCGTGCTTTGCGCCCAGAACTGCGGTCTCCGGGTGTTGGTGGAGGACAACCGCATCGTCAAGAGCCGGCCCGACCCAGCCAACCCCCGCAGCCAGGGTTACGCCTGCCGCAAGGGCCTGAACCTGGCCCACCACCAGCACCACGCCCAGCGTCTCACTCATCCCCTGAAGCGCAACGCCCAGGGCGGCTTCGACCCCATCCCCTGGGACCAGGCCATCACCGAGATAGCGGAAAAGCTGCGCGCCATCGTCGGCCAGCACGGTCCCCGCAGCCTGGCCTACATGGGCGGGGCCGGCCAGGGCTGCCACCTGGAGGCGGCCTTTGGGGTGCGCCTGTTGCGCGCCCTGGGCTCGCGCTATCACTACAACGCCCTGGCCCAGGAGCTGACCGGGCATTTCTGGGCCGGGGGCCGCTTTTTGGGGCGGCAATACCTGGGCACCCTGCCGGACGAGGAGCGCACCGAGCTGCTCTTGGCCTGGGGCTGGAACGGCTGGATGAGCCACCAGATGCCCCAGGCCCGGCGAGTGCTGGAGCGCCTGAGCCGCGACCCCGACCGTCTGCTGGTGGTGATCGATCCCCGCCGCTCCGAGACCGCCCAGAAGGCCGACCTGCACCTGGCCATCTGCCCGGGCTCTGACGCCCTGCTGCTCAAGGCCATGCTCGCCCTGATCCTGCGCGAGGGCTGGCAGGACCAGGCGTTCATCAATGCAAACACCAGCGGTTTCGAGACGGTGCGCGGCTGGTTCGCGGATTTGGACATTATCGCCGCCCTGGAGGTCTGCGGTCTGGACTGGGAGCCGGTGGTCCGCCTCTGCCGGCTGCTGACCACCAAGAACTGGTCCATGCATCCCGACTTGGGGGTGTATATGAACCGCCACAGCACCGCCACCAGCTATCTCTATTACCTCCTGATGGCCGTCTGCGGCAGCATCGGCCGGCCGGGCGGCAACGTGATCCCGGGATCGATCATGCCCCTGGGAGCCCACTCCGACGAGCGCGACCCCAGGGCCTGGCGCACCCTGGCCACCGACTTCCCGGCCATCATGGGGGTCTACCCGCCCAACGTCATGCCCGAGGAGATCCTGAGCGACCACCCCCAGCGCCTGCGGGCCGTGTTGTGCAGCCAGTCCAATCCCCTGCGCTCCTATGCCGACACCAGCGCCTACGAGCGGGCCTTCGCGGCCTTGGACCTCCTGGTGACCATCGACCTGGCCCTGACCGAGACCGCGGCCCTGTCCCACTATGTCCTACCAGCCAGGAGCGGCTACGAGTCCTGGGACACCACCTTCTTCACCTGGACCTGGCCGGGAATCTACGGCCAACTCAGGCGGCCAGTGGTGAAGCCCTTGGGCGAGCCCCTGGAGACCAGCCAGATCTTCACCCGCCTGGCCGAGGAATTGGGCCTGATCCCGGAAATCCCCGACCGTCTGCGCCAGGCGGCCAAGGGCGACCGCCTGGGTTTCGGCCTGGCCTTGACGAGCTTCTTCCAGACCAATCCCGCCGCCCAGGCCATGTCGCCCTTTGTCCTGGCCCAGACCTTGGGCCAAGAGCTGGGCTCGGCCAACCTGGCCGCGCTCTGGGGTCTGTTCATGACCGCGCCCAAGGATTTTCGCCAAAACGCGGCCCGAGCCGGTTTCGCCCCCGGTCCGGCCCAGGGCGAGACCCTGTTCCAGGCTCTCTTTGACCACCCCGAGGGCCTGTGGCTAGGCCAGTGCGATCCGGATAACAACCTGGCCAGCCTGCGCACCGCCGACGGCAAGATCAACCTGCACGCCCCGGAGATGGAGGCCTGGCTGGCGGAGATAACGCCCCAGGCCGAGGCCCAGGCCCTGGCCAACGACCCGGAATTTCCCCTGATCCTCAACGCCGGTCGGCATTTCGATATGAACGCCAACTCCCTGATGCGCGACCCGGCCTGGAACCAGGGCCGCCGAGCCTGCACCGTGGCCCTGAACCCGGCCGACCTGGCCCGTCTGGGCCTAGTCGATGGCCAGACGGTGCGGGTCAGCACCCGAGCGGGCAGCGAGCAGGGCGAGCTGGAGGCCGACCCCGCGGTGCGGCCGGGCACGGTCCTGATCCCCCATGGATTCGGTCTGGTTTATGAAGGCCAGGTCTACGGGCTCAACG
>JAIUYB010000158.1 GCA_020216625.1 Desulfarculus sp. | reverse complement strand
GGGCGGTGAGCGCCCATTCCCAGCCTCCGGCCAGGCCAAAGAGCGACGAACCCGCCCCGGCGAGGAGGCAGCGGACGGTGACGGTGCGGCGCGACCCCCAGGAGTCGGCCAGCAGGCCGGCCGGCAGTTGCATGGCCGCGTAGGGATAGAAATAGGCCGAGGAGAGCAGCCCGATGGCCGCTCCGCCCACCGAGAGATCGCGCATCAGGTCCAGGGCGATGACCGCCGGGGAGAGACGATGAAAAAAGACCAGCAGATAGGCCCCGGCCAACACCGTGAAGACCAGGGCGCGCCGCGCGACCAGGGAGTTTTTCAGCCCCTGGCTGGCGGTGGCGGCCAGGGAGGAGGGAGCGGTCAGGGAGGAGGGGCCGCTGGGCCCATAAGCGGGGTCTTCCATGGTTATGCTCAAGCCTTGTTGTAATGAACGCCCACGGCGGGAAGGCGGATGGCCTTCCCGCCGTGACTTGGCGACGTTTTCGGATGGTTAAAAAACCAACGCCGACTGATGGTCCTTCAGCAGCGCGGCGATCTCGGCCTCCGGGATCACCTCGACCCCCTCCACCAGCTGGGAGGGGTCAAGGTGGCGTTGGGCCAGGCTGCCGGCCGCGGCCAGCACCCGACCCGACTCCTTGATGAAGTTGACCAACATTTCAGCCGGATAGCCGGGGCCGGGCAACAAGTTGTACACCCCGTCCTCCAGGCAGAGCAGGCAGGTCCCCAGGCCGGCCATGTGGGTGGCCCAGGCCAGGCGCAGGCCCAGGACCGACTTCTCCTCGCCCCGGGGGCGGGTCAGCACCGCGCAGACGCTGTCGATCATGACCGTCCCTCCCTCTAGCGGCCCAGGCCGATGAGCACGTCGGAGCCCACCAGCAGATCGGTGAAGGCGTGGCCCACGTCGCCGCGCTTGACTCCGGGCAGGTAGGCCAGACCTTCCGTGCCCCGGGCGTACTCGGTGGTGTGGCAGGTGACCACCTGGGCGCCCCGTTGGGCCAGGCCGGTCAGGCGCTGGCCCAGCTTCTGGGGGTCCAGATGCTCCTTAAGGTTCTGGCGGATGCCCAAAGGCCCGCCGAAGGGGGCCTCCTGGTTGGCCAGGTTGCAGCCGTTGCCATAGAGAAAGATGTTCACGCGGTGGCCGCGGCGGATGGCCGCCTCGGCCAGGCCCACGGCCAGGGACGCGTCCTCGTTCTCCTGGCTGCCGGCGGTGAGCACAATGGTCAGGGTCTTGCCCATGTTCTTCTCCTTGCCCGACCGCTACAGGACCACCACCCGCTCGGCCTCTTCCAGAACCAGCGAGGCCATGCGGTCGTAATCCACCAGCTCCACTCCGGGGGTCGGCTCCAGGCCCCTAGGAGCCAGGGCCTCGGCCTGGACGAAGACCTTGTCCGCGCCCAGGGCCTTCAGGCGCTCCAAGGCCCCGGCGCGGGCGTGATAGACCCCGTCGGAGGCCAGGAGCAGGTTGAAGCCCTCCTCGCCGGCCAGCAGCCGCAGGCGCTCCAGGCGCGAGGCGTCGGCGGCGGTGATCAGGAAAAGGGGGCCCTCTCCGCCCCGGTATGACTTGACCGGCTCCGGTGGGCTCGGGGGGGGAGAGGCCTCCGGAGCCGAGCCATGGTCAAAAGGGCGGGAGGGTCCCCGCTTGATGTCGTAGTCGAACTCGATGCCCTGCTCCAGGGAGTAGGTGACCAGCGAGCCTCCCATCAGCCCCCGGCGCACGCCCTCGAAGGCCTCCTGCTGGGCCTCGGGCGCGTCCACCTCGACCTCCAGGTCCACGTGGCTGTAGTGGGTGCGCAGGGCGCTGTCCTTTTCTTTCTCGATCTCGGCCCGGGCGTTGATGGTCTTGAACTGGACCCCGGCCTGGGTCAGGTCGGCGGCCAGGGTGTTGGTGAAACAGGCCATGGCGGCGCAAAGCAACAAACGGCCGCCCAGGTGCTCGTTGGCCTTCTGTTCCGGGGTCAGGGCGGCGATGTCGATCTTGATCTCCGGCAGGGCGGCCGAGCCCACCGCGATGGTGTAGCCCTGATTGCCCTTGCGCTCCAAGGTCAGGGTGAGGCCCATGATCACTTCTCCCGTGGCGCGGGCGTCGCCTCCCGCGCCGGCTCCGGCGTCCGGGCGCATTTTCCCGGACGCCGGACTAGGCTTTAGGCGCAGTCGTGGTGGTCCCAGGGCTGGCGGCTCTCGCGGTTGACCGCCTCTTCCATGCGGGCCAGGCTCTCCTTGAGCTTGACGATCTCCTTGGCCTTCATATCCGGATCCTTGAGGGCCTGGTAGATCACCGCGCCCTCGGCGGTCTCGGGCACCGGCCAGTCCATCAGGTAGCAGAGGGTGGGCACCAGGTCCGGCAGCCAGCAGGTGCGCTCCAGGCGGTGGTTCTTCTTCAGACCCGGCCCTTGCATCACCAACAGGGTCTTGAGCTTGCCCATGCCGTATTCGGCGGTGGGCAGGATCTGGCCGTGCTGGGCCCCGAACCAGGGATAAACCGCGTAGACCACGTCGCCCACCCGGTCGCCGGCCAGACCCAGGATGCGGGCGTCGCGCCGGCTCAAGGCCAGGGCCACCGGGCGCCGGCCGGTGGCCGGGTCCACGTAGGTCAGCAGGGCGTCGATGATCTGCTGCTGGACCTTCTCGTAATCCTCGGGCTCCACGATGCCCTCGGGGTCGCGGCCCTTGAGGTTCACGTAGATATAGATCTCGCGGTTGGCCACCGCCTTGGTTTGGGAGAAGTCGATCTTGGCCGAGGACAGGCTCAATATCCTCTGGGCCAGGTTGAGGCCCTCCTCCTGCTTCTGCTCCTCGGCCAGCACCGCCAGGCCGGCCGGGACCAGGGCCTGGTAGGGATCGAAGACCGGCCCGTCGGCGGTGGCGCCGTGATCGGAGACCAGCACCACCATGGTGTTGCGGTCGCAGGCCTCCAGGATGCGGGCGATGAGCGCGTCCTCGCACTCATAGATGCGCCGGTGCACCTCCCAGGCCTTGGCGTTGACCGCCGGGTCGGGACTCTCCAGGTCGCTGGCCAAGAGGTGGTACATCCAGTCGATGGGGTGGGAGTGCAGGTACAGGAGCTCCGGCTGCTGGGTCTCCAACAGGATGGCCGCCGCGTCGGAGAGCCAGGCCGAGAGGTTCTGGTTCATCTCCACGTAGGTGTCCAGATCGATGGTCTTGAGCATGGCCATGACCATGCCGCCGGAGAAATGGAAGGCCCCCCGGCACTGGGCCAGGTCCTTGGCCACCTCCACCGGATGGCAGCCGCTGCTGGGATCGATCATGGCCCCCACCAGGAGCCTGAACTCCTCGGCCTCGCCATCCAGTCGCAGCAGCTTGCACTTGAAGAAGACCTCGCGGCGGGTTCCGTCGCTCATCTCCAGGGTGGTGTCGATACGTTCGCTCCACTGCCCCACCTCCAGGGTGCAGAAGGCCTGGGCGTAGTCCTTGGTGGGGCAGAGGCTGGCCCTGACGTACTCGCCCTCGGCGTTCTGCTCCACCAGCACCCACCAGGTGGTGGGGGCCGGACGCACCCGGGCCATGGGGAAGGGCACCTCGACCCTCATCTCCAAGGGCTCCTCGGAGCCCTCGGGCAGGTTCTCCCAGCCGGACGCCTCGACGAACTCGCCCCGGGAGGCCTGGGGCAGGTAGTCGGTGGTGATGATGAAATCGGCGCAGACATCCAGGACCTTGGCCAGGTGGGTCTGGTCGATGCGGTCCTCGCCGATGGTCATGCCCACGCCGCCGACCACCACGCCGTGCTTCAGGTCGCTGGGCCAGGAGCTGGGATAGTTGAGCACCACGCACTTCTTGCCGGCCTTGTCCAGGGCCTCCCAGATGTACTCGGCCTTCACCCGGCGGCGGTCCCAGTTCTGGAGGTTGGCGTCGTTGTCCAGGGGCTCGCCGGGCTCGTGGTTGTGGAAGTCGGTGATGCCGTGGGTGGCGCCCCAGGCCCCGGTGGCGATGGCGGCCCAGTTGGGCGGGGTCACGGTGGGGAAGGGGGGCAGGCAGTTTTCCGCCAGAACCCCGCGTTCGATCAGGCGCTTGAAGGTGGGGAGATAGCCCTCGTTGATGTGTCGCTCCACCAGGTGGGGCATGCAGCAGTCCAGACCGATGACTACGACCTTGTTGGGTGTGTTGGCCATGGTTTTCTCTCCTGTTTCCGGGGCGGCCGGGATTTGTTCGTTTAATTGTAAAACGTATTACATTTATCGCAAGCCAAAAGCACGCCGCCTGGAGGCGGCGAGCCGGCCTATCTCAACATCTGCGGCAGCCAGAGCGCCACCTGGGGGAAGATGAGCAGGGTGATCACCAGGACCAGGTCCGCGGCCAGGAAGGGCATCACCCCCCGGAACACGGTGGCCAGGGGCACGTCCTTGGCCATGCCGCCCATGATGAACACGTTCATGCCCACCGGCGGGGTGATCAGGCCGATCTCGGCCACGAAGACCACGATCACGCCGAACCAGATCAGGTCGTAGCCCAGGGTGTCCATCACCGGGGCGAAGATGGGCACCGTGATGAAGACCAGGGGCAGGGTGCCCATCAGGCAACCCAGCACGAAGTAGACCGCGATCACGGCCAGGAAGATCAGGGCGCGGGGGATGGGCAGGTTCACCACCCACTCGGCCAGATCCATGGGCAACTGGGTGGAGGTGAGGAAGTAGCCGTAGATGGCGGTGCCGATGACCACCAGGAAGACCATGGAGGTGGTGCGGCCGGTGGCCAGCAGCGACTTGAACATGTTCTCCTTGGTCACCCGCCGGCGCAGGAGGGCGAAGATCAGGGCCCCCACCGCGCCCACGGCTCCGGCCTCGGTGGCGGTGAAGATGCCGCCGTAGATGCCGCCCATCACCACCACGAACAGCGTCAGCACCTCCCAGGTGTCGCGGATGGAGTAGATCTTCTGCACAAAGGTGGTGCGGGGTCCCGGCGGTCCGGCCTGGGGGTTGATCTTGGTCCAGATGGCGATGGCGATGCAGTAGTAGAGCAGGAACAAAAGGCCCGGCATCACCCCTGCCGCGAAGAGTTCGCCGATGGACTGCTCCACCAGCACGCCGTAGATGATGAAGATCACGCTGGGCGGGATCAGGATGCCCACCGTGCCGCCGGCGGCGATGGAGCCGGTGGACAGCGCGTCGTCATAGCCATAGCGCCGCATCTCGGGCAGGGCCACCGCGCCCAGGGTGGCGGTGGTGGCCAAGGACGATCCGCTGACCGCGGCGAAGGCCCCGCAGGCCAGAATGGTGGCCATGGCCAGGCCGCCCTTGAAATGCCCCACCCAGGTGTAGGCCGCCCGGTAGAGCTTCTCGCTGATGCCGGAGTTGAAGCAGACCTCGCCCATCAGCACGAAGAAGGGGATCACGCACAGGGCGTAGGAGGCGGTGGAGGAAAACGGCGTGGTCTTCAGAAGGCCCAGGCCGGCGGTGGGGTCGTAGAGCAGGGCCATGCCCAGGGCCCCCAGGAAGGCCAGGCCCGCGCCGATGTGCATGCCGGTGAACAGGATGACCACCAGGCCCACCGAGCCCAACAGCTTGACCCACAACGGGTCCACCTCGGCCCCGCTCCAGGCCGCCAGCCAGGGGGAGAGGGCGATCAGACCGGTGACCGCCAGGGCGATGGCCGCCCAATGCCCCAGGCCATCCTTGCCGGCCTGGGACAGGGCCAGCAGGGTGTCGCGCAGGGTGGCGAGCGCCAAGAGGATGAAACCCCCGCCGATGACCAGCATCACCGGCCAGAGCGGGATCTTCACCTGCATGGTGGCCATGCCCTTGAGATAGTAGGTCCAGCCCATCTCCAGGCTCTGCCAGCCCAGGGCGCCATAGAGCAGGGTGCAGAGGAGCAGGGTGGCGCAGGCCAGGAGGTTGCGCCCGGCCGGGGTGAGCCGGGAGGTGAAAAAGTCGATGTCGATGTGTTGCTTCTCAAGCTGGGTGAAGGCCATGCCGGCAAAGACCATCAGGGTCAGCATGACCTCTTCCAGCTCCACCACTCCCAACAGGGGCGTGCGGAACAGGGCCCGGCTCAGCACGTTGGCGGTGATGAAGAAGACCATGGCCA